>JAAVZQ010000124.1 GCA_022791735.1 Clostridia bacterium | reverse complement strand
GCAGGACAAACGATACTTTAAAGCTGTGAATTATAACCAAATATTCTTATTTTAAAAGCAAATTATTAATCACAATTGAAGACGATATATCAAGTTCCTTTACCACATTAGCCTCATACTCAAGCAGTGTCTGCATTTTCTCGCTATGCAAATCGCTAAAACGCACCATTGCTCCTGAATTTCTATAATACCACGTTCCATTCACATAGTAATACTTATCTGTTACAGCATATCCATTATTAATGAAAGCATAATCCTTAGTACTAAACATAGTAAAACCTAACGACAAATCATCATCAATTCCAGAAAGCTCAAGAAGTGTTGGTTTAATATCTAATTTACTGACAGGACTATCAATCTTTCTATTTTGGATCCCAGGCACTTTAAGTCCACATAGAACACTTTCATAATTATTTCTACTGGTTACTATATTATAGTTTGGATTTACTTCACTTGCAAATTCCATTAAATTTTCATCAAACATATTAAGCCCATAATGGTCACCAAAAACCAAAATCACGCTGTCATCATACAAGCCACTTAGCTTTAACTCATCTATTAAAACTCCGAATGCATAATCAGCATAATTCACAGCCTCTAAGTAATAACCAAACTGTGTATCTTCATATTTACCAATATCAATGCTTATTTTTTCTTCTTTATCATGTATCCCTTCTAAATAGTATGGCACATGAGAAGATGCCGCAACTAGAAATGCCATAAATGGCTCGTTTTTATCATTCAACTTTGAAACTGCTTGTCTATAAAAAAGTTCATCAGACAAAAATCCACCTATCATTTCTGATGTATCATCAAAAGCATCTATAAATGACATCTGATCTACTGCAAGTCTACCATATACACTTTTTCTATTCCAAAAATCACCTACATTTCCATGCATATACATTGTATTATATCCTGCATTTTTATACAAATTATATATATCATTATTTATACTCGCAAAAAATCCGACTAAAAACTTGTCCATTTTCTAATGGATATAACGATGAAATCACACTATATTCAGAATCTGCAGTTGTAGAATAGCTTTGTAATATCATATTTGAAACTTCTATATTCTCATCTAAAAACTTATTCAAATTTGGCGTTATTTCTTTTCCATTTATTTCTCTACCCACAACAAAGTTTTGCACAGATTCCAACTGCACAATAATTACATTCTTATCCTTAGCCACTCCATACATGCCTTCTTTTTCAAAATTCTCTTCTTTATATCTTGCAAGCTCTAAGTAATCTACCATCATCTCATCATAACTTTTATATTTTGTCATCTCCTCCATATTCCCTGCATTATATATATCTAAAAAATGATATCCATAAATAGATCCAATCGCTACTTGTTCTGACTTAGAATATATTTTATCCTTCATCAATTTAATAGACTTATCGATTTCTTTAGGAGCTATTATGCATAATACTGAAGCATAAACAAAAACCAGAAGCAATCTTCTTTTTCCTTTGTTTTCTATATATTTTGTTTTCTTATTTTTAAACAACCTTTTTAATACATACTTTAAGCCTAAAAGTATTGGTATATCAATAAAATATAATATATAATAAAACTTAAATAGATTTGGAAGTGCTCCCCCTATCTCTTCTGCATATTTAATATATAAAATCTGTGATACCGAAAGCATACTTGCTGAATATGTCCAATATAAATTATTTGCGAGTAGCAGTGAACTAATTAATATATCATATACAATTACAGCTATAAATCTATTTCTATTCTTTTTAATACACAAAAGAGGAACTACAAGTATTAAAATAAATAAGAAAGAAAGTAAATTTGTCTTGTAGTATTCATGCATCTCTAATCCAATATTATTATAAAAAAATATCGTTTTTAGCATAAGTATACCAGCAAATATTGCTATCAAAAACTTTGACTGAACTAAAAAATCTAATATAAAACTAAAACGATTACCACTATTTTTTAATTTATTGATAAATCGTTTTGGTCCTTTTAAAATATATCTAAAAAATCTTTTTACTGTCTCAACTGATATGTTTTTCCCTAACTCTTCTCCTAATATATTTACTTTTCTTTTTAAAGCTTTTGCCTTAATTTTTACTTTATGTTTTGCCTTTTCTATAATCTTTTTCATTTTGCCCCTCTAATATATATTGTTTTTCATAATATATTTAAACACTTCCTTTGATACTTCTTCCTTAAAACTGTTCTTATCATGCCTAAACTTACTTGAACTACTATTTTTGTATTCTTTATTTTCCATAATTTGGAAATTCGCTTTATACTCTTTTAAGTTCTCCTCTATAAATCTATTTACATTTATATCATCTCTTTCAAACACGATATACTTATACTTACTAACTAATTCTAAACTCTCTTTCCACTCTAATATCTTTATGAAATTGTCTGCTCCCATTATAAAAAATCTGTCTATACCTTGAAAATGCTTTTCTATCTCTCTAAAAGCATCTATTGTATCCATTTTCTTATTTAGCCTAATCTCTAAGTCTGAAACTTCTAGCTTTTCATACGGTTTACATGCAAGTTTTAACATATTTAACCTATCTTTTGAGCTAGCAAGTCCTTCTTTTACATAAAAATCACCCATTGGAACAAATATTACTTTATCAAGTACATATTTTTCTATCACCTTTTGAGCTAGCTCTATATGTGCCTTTGTCGGCGGATTAAATGAACCTCCAAAAAAACCTATTTTCATAAAATCCCCTCTACATGTTCAAATATCTCTTCTCCTATATCTTCTCTTGTTCTGAGTTTTCCGTTCCTTTACACACCTTATCTCATCCCATCTATAATCTTTAGCAAGCTCACACGCAGCCTCATAGCTCTCTATCAAATGCTTCTCATTGCTCTCATGTATATCTTTTTTTGCATTCTTATCAAACTTATTACCTCTATTTTTTATTAATTTCTCTACTACATCAATAGGCATATTTAAAAAGAAAATTTTATCTGGCACAGGAATTTTATATATATTAAATTCCAAATCCCATAGCCAATCTAAAAACTTTTTTCTTTCCTCTTTATCTTTTATTTTTCCTGCTTGATGTACCATATTTGCAGTTGTATATCTGTCTGCAAGTATTAGACCGCCATTTTCATAGTATTCTTCAAATTCTGTTTTGTATGTTGCAAATCTATCTGCTGCATAAAAAGTAGATGCAACATATGGACTAATAGACTTTGCATCAGTTCCAAAATCTCCACTTAAATACATCTTAACTAAGCTAGATGATGGAGAATCATAATTTGGAAAATCTACTTTCCTAAAGTCTATATTCCTTTCTTTTAATTTATTTTCTAGAATTTTTATTTGTGTTTCCTTTCCACTTCCATCAGTTCCATCTATTACTATTAGTTTTCCCATTTCTTTCTCCTTCTGTTCACACAAGAATTAGCATCTTGCTTCGTTACTGCTCAGTCGAGTTCACTATCTGCGTACCAATGTACACCTCTGTGACACTCTCCTTCACGTGCCTTGCAATGTAATAATTCTTATTCGAACTCTATATTAATAGAAAAGAGAGAAACAAAACCCTGACATAGTCAAAATTTCGTTCCTCCTCTCTAATTATTTTTTAACTTTATTACTTCATCTTTTCTTTTATATATTGAGCTTCTTCATTCATATCAAGTCTTACAAAAAGTGGATTTCCTTTTTCTATAACTTTTATCTCATTTTGTAATAAATTGTTTTGCTTCAAACTCTCCCATATAACTAACTTTTCATCATCAATTCCTAATTGTGATAATATCTCTTTAGATGTATTATCCATTATAGGTTTTAAAAGTATTCCTATTTTTCTCAAATTCTCCGCTAAATGATACATAACTGATGCAAGCTCTCTTGTTTTTTCTTCCTTTACCAAAACCCAAGGAGCAGTTTCATCAATATATTTATTTGTCATAGAAATTATTTTCCAAATCTCTTCTAGTGCAGTATTTATATGATATAAATCATATTCTTTTTCTATTTTATTTATTAAATCCGCTGTTTCTTGTTCTAATCTTTCATCTTGTACATTTACAGTGCCCTCATATTTTGGGATAACTCCTCCAAAATATTTATTTATCATGCCTATTGTTCTATTTAAAAGATTTCCTAAATCATTACATAAATCAAAATTAAATCTTTCTACAAAACCTTCTGGAGAAAATATTGCATCTTGTCCAAAAGAAAATTCTCTAAGCAAGAAATACTTTGTGCTATCCAATCCATACCTTTCTATAAGCATTTCTGGATATACAACATTTCCTTTTGATTTTGACATTTTTCCGGTCTTTCATCATTATAAACCCATGTGCATATATCTTCTTTGGAAGTGGTAAATCTAGCGCCATTAAGAATATTGGCCAATAAATTGCGTGAAATCTTATTATATCTTTTCCTACTATTTGAAGGTCTGCTGGCCAATATTTTCTAAACAAACTATCATCCTCTGTGTTATACCCTAATGCCGTAATATAATTTACTAAAGCATCTAACCATACATATATAACATGCTTTGGATCCTTTTTTACTTTTACGCCCCAATCAAAACTTGTCCTAGTAACACATAAATCTTCTAGTCCTGGCTTTATAAAGTTATTAAATAACTCATTTTTTCTAAATTCTGGTTCAATAAAATGTGGATTTTCCTCATAAAATTTTATAAGTCTATCTGTATATTTCTTCATGTTAAAGAAATATGCTTCTTCCTTCATCTTCTTTACATCTCTACCACAGTCAGGACATTTTCCATCCTTTAATTGTAGTTCTGTAAAGTATGTCTCACAAGGAGTGCAATACCAACCTTCATATTCACCTTTATATATGTCTCCATTATCCATTAATCTATCAAAGATTTTCTCTACGACTTTTGTATGTCTCTCCTCAGTTGTACGAATAAAATCATCGTTTTGTATATCCATTAACTTCCACAAGTTTTTTGCATATTCAGCTATTTCATTTACATATTGAATCGGTGTTTTGTTTGCCTTTTTAGCAACTTCTTCGATTTTCTGACCATGTTCATCAAGCCCTGTCAAAAGCCTTACATCAAAACCTCTAAGCTGTTTATATCTTTTGATTGTATCCGCAAGTACAGTAGTATATGCTGTACCAATGTGGAACTTTCCACTTGGGTAATAAATAGGTGTTGTAATATAGAATTTTGGTTTTTCCATCCTTGTCTCCTCCTCTATTTAGTTTAAAAAAGAATTAGTATTCTTTTTTAAACTATCTTGCTCCAGAACCAATCTAAACTATTATCAATACTCTTCTTATTTCTATGTTTAGCTTCAATATCATCTACCCATAAATATGCTAAATATGTTAGCAATACGAAACCAAAGTCAAATATTATTGAAGTAGAAAGTATCTTTTCATATTCAAGATAACTACTTGTGAATACAAATAGTTGAAAAGTATGTGTTAAAAGTAAAATAATGCATATTGTTAATGCAATTGCTGGAACAATAGCTCTCTTAATTTCATGTCCTAAGTAAATTGCACAGATTATAGCAGCCAAGCAAAGTATTATTGTAAATGGTTCTGTAAGGTTTATTACTGGCATGTATAAGCACCTCCCTTTTCTTTTGTTTAAATAACATATATATTATATCTTTTTTTATATAAATTTTGCAAGCCTTTTGTAAAAAAATTGCTTTTTTATTCTTCTACAACAGCTTCTTCTGCCTCTGAGGTGTCCTCTACAATGTCTTCCACAGTTTCTGGAGCTTCCGGAACTTCTTTTTTCTCCTTTTGTGATTCTCCATTTTGCATTTCATCAGTTATCCATTTAACAAGATTTAGGTTTTGTGCCTCAAGTACCATTTCATGCTTTGGCATAACTCTAAATGTATAGCCATAATCTCCACCAGTAGATAAAGTAATCTTCGCCTTATAAATATCACTACCTTTTTCAACCTGCTCCATTTCTCTTATTTGTATATCCTCTAAAGTACCATTACCTAATACTTTGCCAGAATACACTTGAACAGAAATATTTTCTGGATTAATATTTTGTAAATCCACCTGGCATTTTACCTCGATATTCTTTCCAGCATCAATTACAACATTATTCAAATTATCTAACTGCGTAATCTTTATCTTATCCCATCTATTTTTAATATCATCAATCCATTCGTTTAGTCTAATAACATTTTCCATATCTGAATAATACTTATTATATAAATTGCAAAGTGGTATATACATCTTATTTAGATAATCCATAAGCATTCTAGATGTACTATACTCACCACCAGTAGAAATTATAGAATTCTTCATAAGTTCTACCCATTCACTTGAAAAGTCTTCTCCATTTGCTCTATTATAAAATGTTGGTATTATCTTGTTTTCTAAAGTATCATAAATGCTTTGAGAATCTTCATTATCTTGTATTTCATAAGAATCATAATCCTTATTTTTACCAATTATCCAGCCATTTATCTTGTTATATCCTTCTACCCACCAGCCATCTAAAATACTAAAGTTTAGAACTCCATTTACAGAAGCTTTTTCACCACTTGTACCAGAAGCTTCCATAGGGCGTCTAGGGTTATTTAGCCATACATCTACACCACTTATTAGATATCTTGACATACCAATATCATAATCTTCAAGTAAGAAAATCTTACCTTTAAACTGTGGTTTCATAGATATTTCATGTATGTACCTTATTAAATCTTGTCCCTCTACATCTTTTGGATGTGCTTTTCCTGCAAATATAAATTGTACTGGAGTTTTACTGTTATTTACTATTTCTGTTATTCTTTCTAAATCTCTAAATATCAAAGTTGCTCTTTTATAAGTTGCAAATCTTCTTGCAAACCCTATTGTTAAAGCATTAGGATCAAGCTTTGATACAATCTCCATTATCTCTTCATATCTCATGCCATTTCTTCTTAGTCTATTTATTGTATTTTGTCTAACTAATTGCAATAATTTAACTTTTCTTTGATAATGAACATCCCATAACTCCTTATTTGGAATATTTTTTATCTTTTCCCATGTACGTGCCTCAAAAATATTGTCTTGCCAATATGGAGTTAAATATTTGTTAAATAATTCTTTCATTGTTGGAGCAAGCCAAGTACAAGTATGAATACCATTTGTAACATGCCCAATTGGTGACTCATCTGCTGCAATTTCTGGCCAAACATCGCCAAATAATTCTCTCGAAACACCGCCATGTAACTTACTTACACCATTTTTCTTACCTGCAATTTTGAGTGCAAATATTCCCATATTAAATCCTGGTTCTAATTCTTCTTTTGGATTCATACCAAGTCTCAAAAATTCTTCTCTTTCAATTCCAAGTCTTGGCCAGAAATTTTTGAAATACTTTTCCATTAATTCTATTGGGAAAATATCATTTCCTGCTGGAACTGGTGTATGAGTAGTAAACACAGTTTTTGATGCAACTATACTTAGTGCATTTCTAAAAGATAACTTTTTCTCCTCTACAAGTTCTCTTGCAAGTTCTAGAAGCATAAATGCAGAATGCCCTTCATTCATGTGATATACTGTTGGATTTAGCTTTAATATATTTAATAGATTAGTTCCTGCCATACCAAGTACAATCTCTTGTCTTATTCTTGTCTCTTGGTCTCCACCATACAAGTATTTTGTAATCTCCCTAAAATCTGGATCTAGGTTTTCTTCTATATCCGAATCTAATAGGTATAGTTTTACTCTACCTACATTTACTTGCCAAGCCTTCAAAAATAATCTTTTTCTTTGAATTCTAGCATCAATTATTAAATCATCACCAAATTCATTTTTTACAGTTGTCATTGGTAGATTTTCTAAATCTATATCCCAATAAGCGTTCTCTTGTCTACCTTGTGGATTTATCACTTGGTGGAAATATCCTCTTTTATACAAAAGACCAATTCCAACCAATGGAATACCCAAATCACTTGCAGCCTTTAAGTGGTCTCCTGAAAGGATACCAAGACCACCTGAATATATCTGCATGATTTCATCTAAACCATATTCAGCAGAAAAGTATGCAATTAAATCATTTTTATTATCTGGAAATTTCTTTGAAAACACAGTGCTTTTGCTATTCATGTAAGCTTCAAAATTACTTACATTTTTATCGTACTCTTTTAAAAACTCACTGTTCTTAGAATATTCTTCTAGCTTCTCTTGTGGTACAAGCTTCAAAAATTTTATCGGATTTTTGCCTACACTCTCCCATAAATCTATGTCTATCATCTTAAATAGTCTTAAAAACTCTGTATTCCATGACCACCATAAATTGTTTGCAATAATAGAAAGTTTATCTATTCTCTTAGGCAATTGTGGATTTACTATTATCTTATTAAATAAATACATTATTTTCTCCTCCTACGTTTATCTAAAATCTTTCGTACATTAATATATTAATTATCTATTAAAATGAAAAAAAAGTCAATGTTTTATGAGAAAATTTTTGATTTAATGTGAACAAAGTGGTCAAGAGGGACGGAGCATTTTGACCACACTTTCACCCTTTAATCAAAAAATGAAAGAACTAAATGCTACCACACACTTAGTTCTTTCAAATACTTAATAGCTTATTTTATCCCTGTTTGCTTAATTAGCTTATCACTTATTGCTCTTACATTTTCTGATGGTTCATACTCTTCTTCTGGGAATAAGAATTCATGTAACTCTATAACTTGTTTTTCCAAATTCCTTGGTGGTCCATACCAAACTCCATTTAGCTTATAATCTGCAACTTCAAATGGCCATCCTTTTGTTTCCTCTATCTCGTAAGATCCTGCACTTGCTGCAAGAGATATAATTTGAGATGTTGTTATATTTGTTGATACTTGTTTTAAAACTGTATCTGCTAAGCTCTTAAGCTGTGCTAAATTCATCTTTTTTACTTTTTCAAATGTTAAATCTAATATTTTTCTTTGTCTTTCAGTTCTTTTCCAATCTCCACCTTCTGTATATCTTATCCTTGCATAAGCTGTAGCTTGTACTCCGTCTAATGTATATGTTCCAGCCTTTGTTAAATGTTTTGATTTATGTCCTGTTGTATTATTTATTTCATCAATATAATTTGTCATCTGCAACGCTTCTTCTCTAGTTACATCTACTGTAACTCCTCCTACTGCATCTACTACATCAACTACTACATTGAAATTTATCGCAACATAATCTTTTATATCCAAATCTAAATTTGAGTTTAAACTGTTAATTGAAATTTGTGGTCCTCTTCCAAAAGCATGTGTTATCTTATCAAATTTTTTTGTATCTGACATTTGTAAATAAGTATCTCTATATACTGATGCAATTCTCACCTTTTTAGTATCTTGATTTATACTAACAATCATTATAACATCACTTAATGAACCTGAATAACTATTTTTTTGGTTTCTTGCATCTACTCCAAATAATGCAATATTAACTGTTCCTTTAGCTGTTTCAACCCCATCATTTACTTCTATTGTATTCTTATCTACTTGATTATCAAATTCCATTTGATCTAACATGCTATATGCAAATCCAACAATCGTTCCAAGTGCTATTGCAATTAGCATAAGTAATACAAGTAATATCTTTAAAAATATATGTCTTTTTTTCTTTTTCTTCTTTTTTGACGGTTTTCTAACAACCTCTTCTTCATAATCTTCATCAATATGTTTACTTCTTCTACCTGACATATTAATCTCCTTAGTTCATAATAAATTTATCCCTTATTTTTTATTACATTATATTATAATCCAACATTTTACAAAAATCAACAAAATAAATAATTTCTTAAGATTACATTTTATCTGGCATTTTTATACCAAGAATTTTTGCTCCATTTTCTAGAATAATATTTACCATATAAGTCAAAAACGTCCTAGCTTTTGCAGTTTTTCCTTCTGCAACCAATATTTTATGTTCATTATAAAATGTACTATATTTTTTTGCAAGGTCAATCAAATACCTTGAAAGCAAATATGGTTCATTTTTCTCTGTAACACTGATTAAAGTTTCCTCAAATTCATAAATAGCTTTTATAACACTTATTGCTTCATTGTCTAAAAGCTCTAGTTCATCTATCTCTTCGCTACTTACCTTAAATCCTGCATTTTCTAATACACTTTTTGTTCTAACAAAAATGTATTGCATATATGGTCCTGTTTCTCCTTGGAAATTAAGTATTTGGTCCCAATCAAATATCTCATCTTTTATTCTGCTATTTGCTAAATCATTAAAAATTATAGCACCAATTCCAACTTTTTTTGCAATATCTTCTTTATTTTCAATGTTAGGATTTTTCTCTTCTAAAATCTTGCTTGCCCTCTCTATAGATTCATTTAATAAATCCTCTACTTTAATCACATTTCCCTCACGAGTAGACATTTTGCCTGATTTTAAATGCACCATACCATAAGAAACATGTTCTAATCCATTTGTATATTTTTCATCTAACCCTAACAATTTTGCTACTTCAAATATTTGCTTAAAGTGTAAATTTTGTTCGTAGGCAACTACATATAAACATTTATCAAAATCATAAGTCCTTGCTCTATATAAAATTGCAGCTAAATCACGTGTTGCATAAATGCTAGAACCATTTGACTTACATATAATACATGGCGACATTCCTTTATCACTTAAATCAATTATCTTAGCACCTTGTGATTCTACAAGTTTTCCAGTATCTTCTAATTTATCTATAACTTCTTGCATTTTGTCTGTATAAAAAGCTTCTCCATTTAAAGAATCAAACTTTACATCAAGTAAATCATAAACTTTGTAAAACTCCTTTAGACTTAACTCTTTCATCTTCTCCCATAAAGAAGTTTCGTATTCTTCACCTTGCTCTAATTTCTTAAAATTGTCTCTACAAATTTCAAGTACCTCTTCATCTTCTTTACATAGCTCATTTATTCTAACATAAATTTTTGTTAAATCGTCTATTGGCTCTATAAAATCATATTCCTCATGCCACCTTTTATAGCCTTCTATCATTTTGCCAAATTGTGTACCATAATCTCCCAAATGATTTACTCCGAATTGTATTATATCCTAAATATTTGTATGTATTGTATAAAGCACTTCCAATCAATGTAGTTCTTAAGTGTCCTATATGGAATGGTTTTGCAATATTAGGAGAAGAATAATCAATAACAATATTCTTGCCATTTCCAAGATTTGATTTTCCATATTCTTTTTGCTTTTCTCTTATCTCACTTACAACAGTTTTAGCAAGCAATTCTCTATTCACAAAAAAATTAAGATATCCATTTACAACTTCTAATTTATCAATTGTATTCTCTTCAAATACAATCTTATCTTTTATCTCCTCTGCAATTTGAACAGGAGACTTCTTTAGAACTTTTGCAAGACGAAAACACGGAAACGCATAATCTCCCTGCGTTTCATCTTTTGGCATTTCAATACTCTTTTCTAATTCACAAGGCTCTACCTCAATTACCTTCGATATTGCCTCAGCAATAGCTTTCTTAAAACTAAACACCCTTTATCTTTCCCTTCTTTAATTTATAGTAATTCACAGCTAAATGAACTTAAAGTCCGCGCAGGGTGTTCATATGTGAAAAATATCGATGTGACGCGTAGCATGGGAGCGAATATAGAAACTGTTAGACATTTATAGTTTGCGTTAGCAAACTTACACTCACGTCTTTACAGTTTCTGTGAGACGACCAACAAGGAACAAGATATTTTTTATATATAACACCCGTGGCAGGACAAGCAATACTTAAAAGCTGTGATTTCTAATCTCCAAGTGATATTCCAATATTTCTAGCGGTCTTAACAAGGTCATCATCCATAGTAACTCTTCTCAAATTACTTTCCTTCGTATTTCCAGAAACCGCACCAATCTCCTTATTATTTCCTACAACATCCTCTAATGGAACACTATCCAATTTTCCATTTTTTAATACTGTAAGCACTCCAAACTTTCCTTCAAGTGCAAGTTCCATAGCTTTTGCGCCATATTTTGTAGAAAGCACTCTATCAAAAGCTGTAGGAGTTCCACCTCTTTGCATATATCCAAGAGTTGTATTTCTTGCTTCTAGCCCAACTAATTCCTCTAACTTTTTAGCAACCTTTTCTCCTATTCCACCAAGCTTAGTGTTATCAACACCTGAGCCATTATCTCTTACATTTTTTATAGACATTTCTCCGCCTTTTGGCACAGCGCCTTCTGCAACAACAACTAAACTAAATCTTTTTCCATTTTCAATTCTTTCTTTTATCTTATCTGCAACTTTCTCTAAATCAAAAGGTATTTCTGGAATTAGTGCAACATCTCCACCACCTGCAATTGCAGATTCTAACGCTATCCATCCAGCATATCTTCCCATAACTTCTAGTACCATTATTCTATGATGTGTTTCTCCTGTTGAATGCAACCTATCGAGTGCCTCTGTTGCAACAGATACAGCTGTATTATATCCAAATGTTATATCTGTACATGCAACATCATTATCTATTGTTTTAGGTACACCTATAACATTTAATCCTTTTTTATAAAAATCTCTTGCTGATTTTTGAGTTCCATCTCCACCTAATGTAAATATACAATCAAATCCATCTTTTTTTGCATTCTCTATACATACATCTGATAAATCAACATATTCTTCACCTTCTCTTCTACTTTTGTAGTGAAATACATTTGCATTAGTAGAAGATCCTATTATTGAACCACCTTTAGACAAAATTCCTGATGCATTTGAAAATGAATCAAGCTCTATATAGTTGTTTTCCAATAATCCAGTATATCCTTCAATTATTCCATAGCACTTTATTCCATGATTTTCTGCTGTTTTTACAATACCTCTTATTACTGCATTAAACCCTGAAACATCTCCTCCATTTGCAAGTATGGCTACTTTCTTCATATCAGTTTTCTTCATTTGCTCCACTTTCCTTTCCTACGTTTAATAATCTATCTTTTATATTATACCAATAATTTGAATAAATACAAGTTTTTTTTGATAAATTTTTTGTTAGTTTTTAGACAAAGTTATAATTCACAGATTTCGATAACTTAAAGCTGTGAATTGTAACTAGACAAAAGGAAAAAGCCAGAATAATCCTGACTTCCTCCTTATCATAACTATGAATTTTGCTATTTGTAGAACGAATAATTTGAGTAATTTCTTAAGGATACAAATCCCAAACATTTACACCCAAAACCTCTGCAATCTTTTGCAAAGTCAAAGCATGTGGCTTATTATGGTTATTTACAGCTTTTGAAACCGTTTTAAATTCTAGTCCTGTCCTTCTTACTATTTCCATTTGGGAAATACCTTTTTCCAGACACAACCGCCTAATCTTACTGCCTGTAGTTTCAGGTTCATATTCAGGTTCTTGCCCCTCAGGGTACAAGTCTTTTATATTAATATCTAACCCTCTTGCGATTTTTATCAGTGTGTTCTTTTGATGACCATACTTACCATTTATTAATGCACAAATTGTATGTACATTCACTCCCGCTATTTCGGATAGTTGTCTTGGAGTTATATCCCTCTCTTCACAAAGGAATTGGATTTTTTCTCCAATAGTAGTCGGTTCAATCTCCTCATGATATAAAAATGAGCTTTCTACACCCAACACAGTTGCAATCTTCTCTACATCTTCGTTACACGGCTCTATTTCTCTGTTTCTCAAATCATATAGCATTTTCCTTTCTATTCCTGCTTTTTCTGCTAACGCTTTTAGTGTCACTCCTCTCCTTCTACAAATCCATTTGATGTTTCTTCCTAAAGTTGTCATCCCTTTCACTCCTAGTTATAATTTAGGTTATAATATCTTTCCGATATTATGTCTATTATAACACATAACATTCATATTTACAATAATTTTCTCATTTTATTTAATGCTCTAGTTTACAATTCCACACTCTCTTCAAGATAAACCGAATAAATATACACATAGGTAACTTTCTTTCCAAGTGATTTCTCAAGTGCCATTTTATATATACGAAGTTGCTCACTATATTTATCTACAAGTTCCTCCGCTTCTTTTACTCTATCTGTCTTATAATCAACTAAAACAATCTCTCCACTTTCCGTTATATAATATAAGTCTATTACCCCCTGTACTAACACATTCTCATCTATATCCACTTCATAAATATCCTTTGCAGGAAGATTTATATAAAAAGGCTTTTCCTTATGAACTTCTTTCGCACACTTCATTTCATCCCATATAGTAGACTTTGTGAAAGCATATATCTTTTTTATATCAATTGCTTCCGCTTCCTTCTCACTTATTATATTTTTGTCACATAATCCTTTTATGAGCTTTTCTATCATAGCTTCGTCATATTCTATCTTCTCATCTAGCTTCTGCAAAACTAAGTGCATTAAAGTACCTTTTTCTGTACTGCTTATCTTCTTTTCTCCACTTATAAATTCTGGTATATGATAATCTGTGATATTATCCGCTTCCTCTTGCTTCATTGCTTTTATCTTTGTCACAGAACTTTTAGTCAAAGCATTTCTTAATATCTTATGTCCATACTCCCACTCTAGCTTTTCCTTAAGCTCGTCTATATGTTCTAGTTTTATTTTACTAAGCTTTTCTTCTAAGTCAAATTCCTCTATTTCTTCACGGTCTTTTACATTTTTAAGCACATCATTTTTCTTGTGTATATAGAGATTCACAATTCTTTTCATCTCTTCTTTTTGCAAATACACAAGTTCTATCCAGTCAAGATAACTCTTATACTTTTGTACAATATTTTTACTTATCTTTCCATTATCATTTTTATACAAACCAAGTAACTCTTCCTTTTGACTGATACTTTTTTGATAATCATTGGAAGTGCCTGTTAATATAAGCTTTTCTTTTGCCCTTGTAAGTGCTACATATAGTATCCTCATTTCCTCTGATAATAGTTCTAATTTTGACTTTACTTTTATTGCCTCCCTACTAAGTGTATTATAACTTTCACCCTCATCATAATTTATGTATTTCATTCCAAGCCCTAAATCTTGATGAAGCAAAACTACATTTTGATTTAAATCCATCATGTTAAACCCTTTTGCAGTCCCACTTAAAAATACAACTGGAAACTCTAGTCCTTTACTCTTGTGAATACTCATTATCCTAATAACATTTTCATTTTCCCCTATAAGTTTTGCACCCGACATATCGCCATTGCTTAGTTTTAGTTTATCAATAAAACTTATGAAATTATATAATCCCTTAAAACTTGTCTTTTCATATTCCTTGGCTTTTTCAAATAAAATCTTCAAATTAGACGCCCTTAAAATTCCATTTGGCATCAAACTTACATAACTATAATATCCTGTATCTAAGTATATCTTCCATATAAATTCATTAAGAGGCATATACTCCTCTTCCTTTCTAAAACCGTCTATTTTATCTAAAAAGAATTCTATCTTTTTCTTTAGTTCTGTATCCGCTTCCTTATACTTTATATATTCACACATAGTTTCATAAAAACTCTTTTGTGTATTTCCAATACGAATTTGTATTAATTCATTATCACTAAATCCACCTATCATAGACCTTAATACCGTAACTAAAGCTATATCATCCATTGGATTATCTATTATTTTGAGCAAACTCATCATAACCTGTATCTCAACTGAATCTAAATATCCGTGATGCTGTATCACAAAATACTGGCAAGTTTAATTTTGAAATCTCTTGTTCATAAATAGGTGCATTTGCCTTTGTTGAACGTAAAAGTATAGCTATATCTTTATACTGAATATCTCTTTTTTCTCTATCCTTAGTTAACACTTGAAACTTATTATCTAACAATTCCTTTATCTTATTTGCAACAAACTTTGCTTCAAGCACAACATCTTCTATTCTCTCTTCTGGCTCTTCTTCTTTTTCTTCACCTTTATATATACTCTCTTCTTCCTCTTTTAAATCTATTATATGAAGCTCTGTATTAAGGTTTTCTCCTTTTTCATAATCTGCACCAAGGTTTAAGTATTCATCTTCTGTGTAGTCTATATCTCCTAGCTCTTTACTCATTATATTGTTAAAAAGTATATTTGTAATATCTAGTATGTTTTTTCGGCTCCTAAAATTCTTAAATAACTGTATTTTTAAGGAATCTCCCTCTTCTAAATCTTCCTTATTTTTATATGTATCATACTTTTCCAAAAATAGCTCTGGTCTTGCTTTTCTAAACTTATATATACTTTGCTTTACATCTCCTACCATAAACATATTGTTTCCCCTTGATATAGATGTAAGTATAGTCTCTTGCACAAGGTTGCTATCTTGGTATTCATCTATCATTATCTCTTCATATTTCTGCTTATACTTATCAGATACATTACTTTCTTCTTTTGTCAAAATCTCTAATGCTGCATGTGCTATATCATCAAAATACATCATGTTTTTATCTTGTTTTACTTTTGTAAACTTTTCTATGAATTCCAGTGTTATATTTTTTATCTTAATTAATATTTCGTACATCTGTTTTGTTCCTTGATGAGCATCTTCTGTTTTCATTAATAGGATTTTATTATTAATAGCTTTTATGCTTTCTTTTACCTTTTGCCTTTTGTTCTTTATTTTATCTTTTATCTCATCTGGAACTGCCTTGCTAGAACTAAACTTATCTAAACTTAGGTTTTCTACTCTATCATATAGCTCGTCCCATGTCTTAGCATCTCCTAGCTCTGTAATTTTTCTAATATCTTCTGTTAATATAACGACTATCTTTTCAGTATCTTCCTCATACTTTATACTCTCTAAGCTTTCTTTTAAATTAAGTATACCATTTTCAATTTCATCCTTTGCTTTGTTAAATAAAATTGCTCCTAATGCAGTTTCCTCAAAACTTATTTGTTCAGTCTTAAAAGCTTCAACTTTTTCCTCTATCCATTTCTTTGGATATGGAGTGCTTTGTATAAAATCATATATACTAAGAATTATCCCCTTAAGTTCTTCATCTTCTTTATAGCTTGTAAACATATTTACAAGCTTCATAAAATCCTTTTCATTTGCTTCATATTTTTCATCAAAAAGTTCTTCTAAAGTTTCTAGTTTTAATATTTGTATTTCTGTACTATCTGCTATTTTAAAGTTTGGAGAAATACCAGTTTCAAAAAAATTATTTTTTACAACATCTAAACAAAAGGAATCTATTGTACAAATGTTGGCTTTTGAAAGTAACATTGTTTGTCTTTGTAAATAACTATCATCTGGATTTTTCTCAATCTCTTTATATAGCGATTTTAGTAGTCTTTCTCTCATCTCTGATGCTGCTGCCTTTGTGAATGTAACTACCAATATTTTATCTATATCTATCTTTTCATTTAGTATTTTATTCATTATTCTTTCTATAAGAACAGCCGTTTTTCCACTTCCTGCACCTGCTGCAACAAGTATGTTTTCGCCTTTTTCATTTATCGCCAAGGCCTGCTCTTTAGTCCATTTTACTTCTCCCATTATTAATACCTCTTTAATAGTTATGTTTTTTATTACTATATCACAAAGTTAAACTTTTTTCCATTAATTTGCAAAAGGAACAGTTCTTATGATATTAATTTATCATAAAAACTGCTTCTCTTTACAGTTATTTGGCAGGTGTGCCATTTCCTACATCTCTTTTTCAAACAATTCATATTACACTTTAATGATTATTAAGTTTTTTAGTGATATTCATTACAATCATTATCATTATGCACTACACAATAGTAATGTTCTTTGTTAAATTTATGTAGATTACATACCCCCTTTTGACCAGATAGCAGTCCTGTCCCCCTACAACTTGTGCATGTAATCTTACCATTGGAACATCTTGTACAATTTTTTGTATTTGAACAGTAAGTTGGAAAAGTGCTTTCAGCTTTTACAAAGCAATCAATAGAACAATACTCACGATTAACCGATTTACTTATACTACAAACTGTACAAGCACTCAACGGTATCAAAGGTTGAAATCCATATCTACCACAACTAGCACATTTTGCTGTACTTAAGTATGTTCCATAATCTCTAGCATGCCAATCAGTAAGTGCTCCGATTACATTGTGCCGTCAAAGAACCGATTGCAATCTGGACATACTATCTTATGATTGCTATCACATTTATTACATGTTGGATAAAAATAATCCCATCCTTTACAATAGGTTCCTATACACCATGTTCTTTCGCTTCCATAATTTGTAGATATATCACTTTCACTTCCATCTGATGCTTTTACTTTATAATAATATGTCTTTGCCATAGTTAATCCTGTGTCTGTGAAAATTACTGTATTTCCTGATATACTCGTTGGTGTTAATGCTATTTCTACTATATTATCTGCTGTATCTCCTCTTAGTAAGGTATATGTTAAACTATCTCCATCTGCATCTTCTGCTGTTGCTGTTATTGTTAGATTACTTGTTGAGTTTGCTACTCTTGCAACTGTTACATTTCCTACTACT
>JAAVZQ010000123.1 GCA_022791735.1 Clostridia bacterium | reverse complement strand
TGCTTTCTGTGGTATTATTATTTTGACACATAATTAATTCCTTCTTTCAATGTTTGATTCGACACCAACATTGTATCATAAGTTTTAATTATGTGTCTTTTTTATTTTCAAAAAACGGTAATTTAATTTTACCATTTGTAATTTTTTTGTAATTTTTTTGTAACTGTCGAGTAAAAAAATTAGAGGCTCTTGTAACATATTTGTCATAAGAGTCTCTATTTAGACATTTTTATATTATACCCCACAATTTAAGTTGTGAGTTAACAGCATAGTCGCACCGACAAAATAATTATGGTTTCCATCTACATTTAAATTATATACCTTTACAGTATTTACTTTTTCTGTACTTATTTTTCTAATTTCTACTGTTTTCTTATCTTGTGTTAGTATTTTATCACCTACATTTAAATCTCTTGTTTCTTTCCAGCCTTTATCTACTACATAATATGGATGGAATATTGTATTTTCTATTTGTTCTCCATTTTCAAATGTTATTGTTGTAATTATACTTGCCTCATTTATAAATGTTGTTAGTATTTCTTTTTCCTCTATTTCTTTTGTTTCTTCATTATATGAATATACCATATCTCCTGCTTTTAAGTCTTCTATATTCATCATACCATTTGGTGTTGACACTTTTGTTCCTGCAACAAAGCAAACCTGATTTTCTAATGTAATTACTCTTGTTGCAGTTGTAGTGTTTCCTGCTTTATCTGTTGCTATATAAGTTATTGTATTTTCTCCATTTTTTAATGTAGTAGGATTATAAGTATATAATGTACTACTTTCAATTCCACTTGTTTCATCTGAAACTGATACACCATCTGTAAAACAATTTGTATTTTCATCTTTTACTTTTATATTAGATAATCCTGTTATTGTAGGTCCTTTTGCATCTTTTTTTATTATCGCTGTTTCAGAAGATGTTCTATTTCCTGCATTATCATATGTATATGCTGTAATTTGGCTTGTTCCATCTGCTGTAATTGTTACACTTGTTCCTTCAGTTTCTACAATCTTTTGTGCTCCACTAACTACATACGTAGTCCTATTTACACCACTCTGTTCATCTGTTCCTGCTATAATATTCAATGTCACATCACTTCTATACCATTTTTCATTTCCTTCTGTGCCACTTGATATTTTTATACTTGGAGCACTTGGCACAATTTCATCTTTTATTGGAACGTGTATAGCCTCTCCTACATCTATACCATTAAAACCTCTTGCATATACATCCACTCCATTATTCAGATTACTTAGAGTTACACTATTTTGTCCTTCTGTTGATGTTTCCCATCTCTCATTTTCTTGTCCTATTTTCCACTGTATTTGAATTCCGTTTATTGTAGTACTTAAAGTTACGCTTGCTTTCCCTTCTGACCAATATACTTCACTTGTATTTATCTTTCCTGTTGGATCTATTATTTCAGGGCTTTCTGTTGGGACCGTTCCTTCTATGTCATATTCCTCTATTCTTTTTAATATATCTTGTAAGCTTCCGTCTAATTCATCAAATGCTACTTTTTCCTTATTTTGTGCATCTGCATAATTTACTGCTCCATTTACTGCTGTTTCTATTATTCCCGTATTAAATGCTGCATTTATGCTTACTGCTGCAAGTATAACTAATACTATTATGGTTATAATAAGTGCTACTAGTGTTATTCCGCCTTTCTCCTCTCATCTTCATTTGTTCTTCTCCTCCTTTATATTATATAAACAAATTTTAACTTAAAATAAGTTAAAAGTCAATACCTTATTTTAAGTTATTTTATAATTCTATTAGGTGATTTATATGTATGAAAGATTAAGAAGTTTAAGAGAAGATAATGATTTAACTCAAAAACAAGTAGGGGAAATCCTTAACATGTCTCAAACTGGATATAATCAATATGAAATTGGAAAAAATGACATACCTACTAAAGTATTAATCAAACTATCAGAATTCTACAATACTTCTATTGATTATCTGTTGGGGCTAACTGACATTAAAGCTCCATATAAAAGAACTAAATAAAAAAGATGAAAATGAGACTGCTATGCTCCTAACAAGGGTTGCAAAGCAATCTCTAATAACTTATTATAAATATACACTTCTTAGAATATTTTCTTGTTATAATTTCCTTTCTCTCTAATATATTTATTCTATGAGTAGATTAAAACTATTTTTGTTTAATACTGTAATTTTAACTTTAACCTCATTATTTATGAGCTTTATAAATGTATTTTTTAGTGTATATGTAGCAAATACTCTTCGGTAGTGAAGGTTCACGGAATTTTTGAGCTTATTATGTCCATTTATACTTTTGCTACTACTTTAGCAAATTCTGGGATAAGTCTTGCTGCAACAAGGATTGTTGCAGAAGAGCTAGATGGAAATGGTGGCTCTGGTCTAAAAATTGCTATGAAAAAATGCATTTTATATAGTTTATTTTTTGGTATTATAGCTCTTGTACTTTTGTTTTTAACTGCTCGGCTTCTCATCTTCTGTACTTTTACATAATAAAGTAAGCAAGATGCCTATCTACATTATGGCAATCAGTATGCCGTTTGTTTCGCTTATCACTTCACTTAGTGGTTATTTTACAGGTGTAAGAAGGGTATCTAAAACATCTATTAGCAGAATTTTAACTATGGCGCTTCAAGTTGCACTTACTCTAGCACTTTTATACTTTTTTCCTTCTTCTAGCCTTGATACAGTTTGCACATATTTAATTTTAGCAACTACTCTTTCGTCTATCTTTGAATTTGTGCTTACATATATCTTTTATTTGATTGATATTAAAAAAATTGTGCTTAAAAGAAGTAAAAATGACAATTATTTAAAGAAAATCCTTAGAATTTCTCTGCCTGTTGCTGTAACTTCATATATACGTTCTGGGCTTTCTACTTTAAAGCAGATGCTTATTCCTTATAGTTTAGAAAAATCCTCTGTATCTTGTGACACTGCTCTTTCTCAATATGGACTTATTAATGGTATGACTTTGCCTATTTTGATGTTCCCTTGTATCATGATTACTTCTGCTGCCCGGACTTTTGATACCTGAATTTGCAAGATACAATCTAAAGAAGGATTTTGCTAGAATGAATCAAGTAACAACTTTGATTTTCAAACTTACATCTTTTTTTAGTGTTTGTGTAATTGGAATTTTCCTTACATTTACTGAAGAAATATGCTTTTTTATATATCATAATTTGGATATTTCAAATTTCTTGGTACTTCTCTCTCCTCTTGTTATTTTGATTTACCTTGATAAGGTAATTGACGCAATGCTTCGTGGTCTTGATAAACAAGTTGGGGTAATGTACTGTAATATAGTTGACCTTATATCAACTATTGTGCTTATATATACTCTTGTACCTGTCTTTGGTATATATGGATATATTGCAATTATTGCAATAAGTGAAATTTTGAATTTTACAATAAGTTTGATACAATTATATAAAGCAAGTCATTTTAAGTTTGACTTTATTTCTTATGTTTTTGTGCCTCTGATTCTTGTACTTGTTACTAAATTTTTATTTGATGCTATTGATAATTACATAGAATATGACCTAGGCTTTGTTCTTCTAAAGATTGCAATATTTATTGGTGTCTATTTGGTACTTCTTGGGATATTTAATGTGTTTAGGCACAAAAAAGCCCAATCTTAGATTTAACTAAGATTGGGGTACTTATTCTCAAAATGCTGTATCTATTATTTCACTATTAAATACTGCATTTATTATCACCTTATCCAAATATGCCTTTCTTCTTAACTGGTGGTTGTTCACTCATAGTTTTAGCTAGTTTCTCAAGTAAATCTCTTTGCTCTTTTGTTAGCCTCTTTGGAGTTTGAACAACTACTGTAAATATAAAGTCTCCCTTATATCTACCATTTATACTTGTAAATCCTTTTTGCTTTATTTTAAATTTTGTTCCTGTTTGCGTTCCTTCTGGTATTCTGAATTTTTCCTTAGTTCCGTCTACCATAGGTATCTCTAATTCTGCACCCAAAGTTGCTTGTGTTATTGTAACTGGTATATCACATAGTACATTTATATCTTTCCTTACATATACAGAATGATGTTTTATATGTACCACTATATATAAATCTCCCTTTGGTCCTCCATTATTACCTGGAGCGCCTTCGCCTCTTAAAACTACAGTTTGACTATCATCAATTCCAGCAGGTATTGTAACTGTAATCTTTGTTTGCTTTTTTACTTTTCCTTTTCCTCTACATTTTTCACAAGGCTCTTTTATTATTTTTCCAGAACCACCACATGTTGTACATGTTCTTGATGTTTGCATTTGACCAAATAAAGTTGATTGAATTTGTGTTATCTGTCCAGAACCACCGCATGTTCCACAAGTATCTATTTTGCTTCCTGGTTTTGCACCATTACCATGACACACATCACAAACTTCTTCACGATATAGACTAATTTGCTTTTTTACACCCATATATGCTTCTTCAAAAGTAATTTCTATATCTTGCCTTAAATCTGCACCTTTTGTCGGCCCATTACTTGCTCTTTCTCTTCTCCTTCTGCCTCCGCCAAATATTGAAGAAACAATATCATCTAAGTCTATGTCAAACCCATCAAAACCAGAAGTGCTATAAGAATAATAGCCTCCTGCTCCTGGACCTCCTGCTCCACCAAATCCTTGTGGTCCATTATGCCCAAACCTATCATACATATCTCTTTTTTGTTTATCTGATAAAGTTTCATAAGCTTCATTTACTTCTTTAAATTTAGCTTCTGCTTCTTTTTTATTATCAGGATTAGCATCTGGATGATATTTTTTTGCAAGCTTTCTATAAGCTTTTTTTAATTCTTCATCAGTTGCATTTTTATTTACTCCTAATACCTCGTAGTAATCTCTTTTTTCAGCCATCTTTCTATTCTCCTCGATTGATTTAAAATTGGAAAAGAATTGTTATTTGGCTAGGCAGACAAAGGAGAAATACATGAGGCGTACTTTCTGTACGTTGATTGTATTTCTCCTACAGTCTAACACCGCCAAATGGCAATTATTTTTCAATCCTTATTTATTATCGTCTTCGCCTTCTACATTGTAGTCTGCATCATAAACATTTCCATTTTCATCTTGTGTAGGTCCACTTTGGCTAGCATCTGCTCCTGCATTTGGGTTTGCTTGTTTATACAATTTTTCTGATAATTCATAGAATACTTGTGTAAGTTTTTCTGTTGCTTGTTTTATAGCTTCTGTATCTGTTCCTTCTAATGCTTTCTTTACACTATCTACTTCTGTTTCAACTTTTGCTTTTTCTTCTCCGCTTATCTTATCTCCAAGTTCTGTCATTGTCTTTTCACAGTTATACACTAAGCTTTCTGCATTATTTCTTACTTCAATTTCATCTTTCTTTTTCTTATCTTCATTAGCATGTGCTTCTGCATCTTTTACAGCTTTTTCAATGTCTTCTTCAGAAAGATTTGAACTTGCAGTAATTGAAACATTTTGTTCATTTCCTGTTGCCATATCTTTTGCAGATACGTGAACAATACCATTTGCATCTATATCAAATGTAACTTCGATTTGTGGAACTCCTCTTGGTGCTGCTGGTATTCCTGACAATTGGAACCTTCCTAAAGTTTTGTTATATGCCGCCATTTCACGTTCACCTTGTAAAACATGAACTTCAACACTAGTTTGACCATCTGCTGCTGTTGAGAATATTTGTGATTTCTTTGTAGGTATTGTTGTGTTTCTCTCAATTAATTTTGTGAATACTCCGCCATAAGTTTCAATACCAAGTGATAAAGGTGTTACGTCTAATAATAATAAGTCTTGAACATCTCCTGAAAGTACTCCACCTTGAATTGCTGCACCAATTGCAACGCATTCATCAGGGTTAATTCCTTTATCTGCTTCTTTTCCTGTTATTTTCTTAACTGCTTCTTGTACACATGGAACTCTTGAAGATCCACCAACCAATAATACTTTGTGTAGTTCTGATGCTGCTATTCCAGCTTCTTTTAATGCGTCATTAACTGGTCCTAAAGTAGAATCTACTAAATCTCTAATTAATTCCTCGAATTTTGCTCTTGTTAAAGTAATATCTAAATGTTTTGGTCCTGTACTATCAGCTGTGATGAATGGTAAGTTAATATTTGTTTGACCTACTCCTGATAATTCTATTTTTGCTTTTTCTGCTGCTTCTTTTAGTCTTTGCATAGCCATTTTATCACTCTTTAAGTCTATTCCTTGTTCTTTTTTGAATTCTTCTACTAAGTAGTTTATAATTCTTTCATCAAAGTCATCTCCACCTAGCTTATTGTTTCCACTTGTAGCTAAAACTTCGAATACTCCATCACCAATATCAAGTATTGATACATCGAAAGTTCCTCCACCTAAGTCATACACCATTATCTTTTTGTCTGTATCTTCTTTATCCATACCATAAGCAAGTGCTGCAGCTGTTGGCTCATTGATTATTCTTAGAACTTCTAATCCTGCAATTTTTCCTGCATCTTTTGTTGCTTGTCTTTGGCTATCACTAAAATATGCTGGAACTGTTATAACTGCTTGTGTTACCTTTTGTCCTAAATAATTTTCTGCATCTATTTTTAATTTTTGAAGTATCATTGCTGATATTTCTTGTGGAGTAAATTCATCTCCCTCGATTTTTACTTTTTTATTTGTTCCCATATCTCTTTTGATTGATATTATTGTGTTATCTGGGTTTGTAACAGCTTGACGTTTTGCAATTTGTCCTACTAGTCTTTCACCATTTTTAGAAAAAGCTACAACTGATGGTGTTGTTCTATTTCCTTCTGCATTAGCTATAACTACTGGTTCTCCTCCTTCCATAACTGCTACACATGAGTTTGTTGTTCCTAAGTCAATTCCTATGATTTTTCCCATAATTTATACCTCCTAGCGTTCAAACAATAACCTTCGTTCTACTGCGTCAGATATCGGTCAAACAATCCTTAGACAGGCATTAGCCTAGTCTGCGGTTATTTGCCTCATCTTCCTTGTATTACTTGCTTCTTGTTTGAACTTTATTAATTATTTATTTTTAATTTATTTTCTTTTGTAAAAATTTATATTTAAAAAATTAACGTCTAATTATTTACTGTAAACGCAGCAAAAGTGGTATATTGCTAGGCGTGTGAGTTCAAAGATTGTGGAGGTGTGCTTGTGCACATTGACACAATTTTGAACGAGCAACAACGACGCAAGATGCCGCTTTTGCTGCGTTTAATTTGCGACGATGACCATACTATGGCGTATAACCTTATCCCCTATCATATAACCTTTTCTATACTCTTCTTTTATCTCTTTTTCTCCAAGTGTATCATCTTGCACCATGCTTACTGCCTCATGAAGTTCTGGATCGAATGTCTTGCCTACACTTTCTATTTGTTTTACTCCAAAAGAAGAAAGCACCTCTATATATTGTTTTAACACTAAATCTATTCCTTGTTTATAATTTGCATCTTCTGTTTCTGCATTTACAGCTGTTTCCAAATTATCTATTACTGGCAATAATTTGCATACAACATCGCTTAAAACTGAATTATATAATAAATCTCTTTCTTTAGCACTTCTTTTTTTGAAATTATCAAATTCTGCCATCAATCTTTTTAATCTATCTGTTGTATTATCTAGTTCTTCTTGTATGTTATCTACATTTTGATTTGTTTCATTTTGCATATTTTCTTCTTGTATGTTTTCGTTTTCCTCCATCTCTACCTCCTATTTGTTTTTGTCATTTAAGTCATCATTTAACTTTTTGCTTATATATTTCATAACAGAAATCACTTTTGAATAATTCATCCTTTTGGGACCTATAATGCCTATTGTGCCTATATCTTTTTCTCCAACTGCATGTTTAAAAGTAACTATGCTAAAATCTTTCAAATCTTCATTATCATTTTCATCACCAATATATATTTTTATATCTTCTGCAAACCCGCTATTTAATATATCTAGCATAACTTCTTTAGTATCTAGTATATTTACAAAGTTTTTTGCTAAATCCAAGCTTTGGAATTCAGGAAGTTCAAAAGATTTATTAGTACCTTCTAGATATATTTTTTCTTCATCTTCTATTAATTTTTTCATTTGATCTATTATTGGTCTTATGATATTTACACTATATTTTAATTCCCTAAATATATAATCTTCAAATGAAGTATCTATATTTTCAAAAGGTTCTCCTTTTAGCTTATTATTAAAGAAATAATTTAAAGTATCTACTTGTTCTTCTGTGATATCTTCATCAAATTTGATTATCGTTTCGCGAACAAGTCCTGTGTCTGTGACAACTATTCCCATAAGCATTCTAGAGCCTAATAGAACAAATTTTATCTCTTCAATTATTTGTTTAGAGGTTTTAGGTCCAATACTTACTGTTGTATAATGTGTTATTTCTGAAAGTGTAGTTGTTGCAATCCTAATTAATTCTTCTAATCCTGTTGCCTTTGTTTCTAGCTTTTCCTGTATATATTTTATCTCCTCTAAGCTTATATTATCATATTTTAATAGTTCATCTACATAGAGCCTATACCCCTTTGCTGACGGTATTCTTCCTGCTGATGTATGAGGTTTTTCAAGATATCCTGCTTTTTCAAGCTCTGCCATGTCATTTCTGACTGTTGCTGAACTTATGTCTTGTTCATATTTCTCTACTATTACGGCTGAACTTACAGGCTCTGCTGATTCAATGTATTCGTCTACTATTTCTTTTAATATTTTACGTTTACGTTCATCTAGCATTCATATCACCTCTTTTTAGCACTCTTTATTTATGACTGCTAATATAATATATCTTTTTTTAGCACTTGTCAATACTTTTTGCTAAATTTCCATTATTTTTTTCTTTTTCAAACTATTGACATTTTACATATATTTATGCTACAATAAATAGGTATTTTGGCCCGTTGGTCAAGCGGCTAAGACGCCACCCTCTCAAGGTGGAATCATGGGTTCGATTCCCGTACGGGTCACCAAGGTATCATTATACGAACCCAAGTGTAATGACATAAAGAGAAATCATCTCAATTTACATTATTGTATTTTGAGATGATTTTTCAATTACTTACTATTTTATTTTTTCTCTTTTTATAAATTAAACATACAATCATAAATGAAATTATTTGTGATATTAAAATACTAACTATTTGTAATTCGTCTACTCCTGTATTAGATACTATATGAAGTATATTTGTAGCAATAATATTATTAAATAAATGATCTCCTATACCAATAAATAAACTACCTTTCATTTTATACAACATTCCCCATTTAATACTCATAATTCCAGCAAGTACAATATATCCTAACATCATTACAATTAAAGAAATAAAATTCATCTCTCCTGTTATAAATAATCGTAATGGCATTACGAAATGACATAATCCAAATAATAAAGCAACTATCATATTTGATTTTAAAAAATTATTTTTATTATTTATAACTTTTAAGAAAAAACCTCTAAATAGCCCTTCTTCCATAAGAACATTAACAATGTTTAGTATAATACACAAAACAAAAAATACCATTTCAGTATGTTTGACTTCATTTCCTACTAAAGAAAATCCATTAACATAAAGTTCAAAACTAGGTCTTTTTGCATTTGAATAAAGAGTTATATATTCTATCAGATAAGATATTCCAAAACAAATCCCTCCTAATATCAACCCATAAATCAAATATTTAAACCATTTATTTTTTTCAAAACCAATATCTTTAAACTTATAATTCATTATTTTTAGTAAAAATAATAATATGATAATGCCTATCAATTTGTGAATAAAGTTTTCAGATATAAAAGTTGTATCAGTTTTTATTACAAAGTATTCCACAATTCTTATTACTAAACATATCATAAATATTATAAAACTATATAAAATAGGTTTATTTAGTATGTGATTTTTTAATCTTTTTTCATACATATCTCACTTTCAAATTACTATAAATCTTTCAACCTACAAAATTGTAAGTTCTCTATTTCGCAATAAATCTATAAATTGCATAAACAACCCATATAAGCCAAGAATAAGCCCAACTCTTAAATACAATACTTACTATTAAGTACACAATGGCAACTATTATTGCTATTACCCAGTTTATTATTTTTTTCTTATCCTTCATTTTTACCTCCTAGATAATTTGTAAGTTGTATGTTATCTATCTTCTATAATTTTCTCATTAAATCTTTCTAAAAATTCTTTTGAATTTTTCCAAGTTAAACTTCCATCTTCTTTTGTAAAATTATATCCAGACAGTTCATATAATGCGTAGCTACATATATATTCAT
>JAAVZQ010000013.1 GCA_022791735.1 Clostridia bacterium | reverse complement strand
GTTTCTTTGTTCACAAAGAAACGTATCACTGCCTTTTACCGCGCAGCTCCCCGGTCAACGGCCACGATAACGCGGCGGTTGGGTTCGGTGCCCATGGAGTCATACCACACCATCCTTCCTTTTTCAAGATAAAGGCGACAAAAAAATCAACCTTTTACAGTTGATTTATCAATGTTTTCGTCTGGTGCGATGATTTTACTTATTGGAGCGGGTAGCGAGAATCGAACTCGCGCTATCAGGTCGGAAGCATGACATTCTACCACTAAATTATACCCGCAAATAACTATATAATATTTTATCACAAATATAAATAATAGTCTATATATTTGAAAAAAAATATCAATAAGTTTTAGCGGGTTAATTTTATGCATGATGGGTATTAAGTTTTAGTATGTTACAAATAGTGCTTTAGCTAGGTATGGAGTTATCTCACTTATATCATACCAACCAGAGCTTTTGCTTGTATTATCTAAACCATTTGGATTTGAAACATATACCATTTCATTATTGTCACATGCAAGTAAAACCATATAATGAGAAGAAGTAGTCCAACGGTTAATAGTAGGCTTATTCCATACACAAATAAGAATAGGTTTATTAGTTTTAAGATGTTTTATTAAATTTTCACTACTTAAATGTACACTATCAAAGAAAAAATCTGTATTTGAAATACCAAAAGAATTGTCTAATTCTTTTGAAATGTTATTTGATTTTAGTACAGGAGAATACAAATTCCTTAAATCTTCTGGTGTATAGTTTTGACCATAGCCACTTAATATGATGGAAAGTGCAGTTATTCCGACAGCCATCACTTGCCATTGTTCCATTCCAATATGGGGAATTTGACCATGAAGATGTAATGTTTTGTTTATATTCAATATATGTTCTTGATTTGTTACCATGAGTTGTGAAAGTTGTGGTATATCCATTTTTTCCACTTACTTTTGTTTGACCGAATACCAGAATAGTTTGGGTTTTCGTCTAGTTTTATAATAGGGTAATCAGGCGTTTTTGCAGAAGAACCTGAAGCATTATGAGCTACCGTGATTTTAGAAATTTTATTAGACAGGATAAAATACATACCACAAGCAATCAAGCATGTTAGTATGATAATAAATAAGAATATTCTTTTAAAATTTGGTTTGATTTTTTTCTTTTTCATTGTACATAACTCCCTTTTAATTTAATTATAAATCGAAAAGAAAAATAATGCTTTAAGGAATAATTAAAATAGGATTAAGTTTTTATTAAGGTTGTTGCTTAAGTTTTCTAAAAACAGTAGAAATATGCAAAAATTCATGATATAATACCCTAAAAGATTATTCGGCACATCATATTGGTACGCATTGAGAAAACATAGCTTTTGGAGTTTTTAACCAATCAGATTTGTGCCTTAAGGAAGGAATAATAAATATGGAAGATAAAGGGCAAGTAGAAGGAAGAAATGCGGTACTCGAATTATTAGAAAGTGGAAAAGATATAAATAAAATATTTGTACAAGCAGGAGAAAAGCATGGTAGTATTACCAAAGTACTTGCGAAAGCTAAAGAAAGTCGAATAGTAGTAGTAGAAATGCAAAAAAGAAAGATGGATGAGATGTCAGAAACACATAATCATCAAGGTGTTATAGCTATTGTTCCACCATTTGAATATGCAGAAGTAGAAGATATACTAGGAGAAGCGAAAACAAAAGGCGAAGCTCCATTTATCCTAATACTAGATGGCATAGAAGATGTGCATAATCTAGGTTCGATAATTAGAACAGCAGAAACAGCAGGAGTACATGGAATAATTATTCCAAAAAGAAGAGCAGCGGCGGTAAATGCAACAGCCTACAAAACATCAGCTGGTGCAGTAGAGCATGTAAAAATTGCAAGAGTAAATAATATAAATGAAACTATAAAGAATTTAAAAGATGAAGGCTTATGGATTTGTGGTACAGATATGGAAACAGATACTTTATATTATGAGCAAGATTATACTATGCCGATTGCAATAGTAATAGGCAGTGAAGGTAGTGGTATGAGCAGACTTACAAGGGAAAAATGTGATTTTATAGTGAAAATCCCAATGCAAGGGAAAATAAATTCGCTAAATGCTTCTGTATCTGCGGGTATAGTTATTTACGAAGCAGTAAGAAACAGAAAACTATTGCAAAAATAGTGAAATATAGATATAATTACAAGTGGTGATGAGTGTGGAAGAAAACAGTATAATTAGTCCAGAATTAGATGGAATAGAGGAAGAAAGAATTGAAAAAACACTAAGACCAAAGACTCTAGACGAATATATAGGACAAACAAAAGTAAAAGAGAATATGAAAATATATATTGAGGCTGCTAAAAAAAGAGGTGAGCCTCTTGATCATGTCCTTTTATATGGACCGCCAGGGCTTGGAAAAACTACACTTTCAAACATAATATCAAATGAGATGAACTCAAATATAAAAATCACTTCAGGACCAGCAATAGAGAAACCTGGTGATTTGGCAGCACTACTTACTAATCTGTCAGAATTTGATGTTTTATTTATAGATGAGATACATAGATTAAATAGGAGTGTAGAAGAAATATTGTATCCAGCACTTGAAGATTACACATTAGATATAATAATTGGCAAAGGACCAAGTGCAAGGTCCATAAGACTAGATCTTCCGAAGTTTACATTAATTGGCGCAACAACTAGAGCAGGTTCACTTCAAGCTCCATTAAGGGATAGGTTTGGAATAGTATCAAGACTAGAATTATACAGTACTGAAGAGTTGAAAGAGATTGTTACAAGGTCAGCTAGGATTTTAGAAATAAATATTGCGGAGGAAGCAGCAGAAGAAATCGCCAGAAGGTCAAGAGGTACACCAAGAATAGCAAATAGAATTTTAAAAAGAGTAAGAGATTATGCGTTAGTTTTAGGTAACCGGAGACATTACACTTGAAGTATCAAAAATTGCTTTAAATAAGCTTGAAATTGATGAAATTGGGCTGGATGAGACAGACAGAAAAATGCTAAAAACTATGATAGAGAAATACAAAGGTGGACCAGTAGGAATTGAGACAATTGCAGCAACAATTGGAGAAGAAGCAGAAACAATAGAGGATGTATATGAGCCATATCTAATTCAAATCGGATTTATGTCACGTACACTTAGGGGAAGGATTGTGCTTCCAGATGCTTATGCACATTTAGGATATACATATGGAGATTAATTTAAAAAATAAAAAAGTATTAAAAGATATATTAATATATTTAGGCTTAGTTCTTATGGTAAGTGGAGCAGTGCTTATACAAAGAATAGGCAATTTAGATGAGATTTGGGTATATAATTTTGCAAAAGGCATAGCTAATCGGACTTTTGCCATATAAAGATATAAGCATGATTATGACACCACTTTTTCCATATTTTGGGGCGGTGTTTTTGAGAATTTTTGGAGACGAAGTAATAGTGATGCGAATTTTAGAAATTTTTATGACATCGCTTATTTTGTTTGTAACATATAAAATACTAGTAAAATTGAAAATAAATGATGGAATTTCACTTGCTTTAATATTTCGGATTGTATTATATATATTCTGAAGTATGGTGTTTCGACTACAATTGGGCAGTATTATTAATAGAGTTAATTTTGTTATTTATAGAATTAAAATCGAAAGAAAATAATACAGGCAAAGACTACTTTGATGATATTTGTATAAGAAAAGAAGTTCTACTTGGAATATTAGCACGGAAGTACAATACTTATAAAACAAACTACAGGAATATTTTTTGCTATAATTTTTGCATGTTATAAAATACTTTTTGTACCAGATTTAGAAAATGCAAAGAAATTCCTAAAAATATTTTTCGCAAGAATTATTGGTATTTTTATTCCAATAGCTATTTTTGCGGTTTATTTGAGTGTTTTTGGAATATGGAGTGATTTTATAGATTATGCGATAGTTGGGATTAGTACTTTCTCAAATAAAATCCCATATAGTGTATTGTTTGAGAGTAGAAATATATATGTAAAAGTATTATCTAGGATTTTTATTTTTCAAATAATTTTAATGTTTAGTATTTATATAATTTCATTTATAAAAAAAGAGTTAGAAAAAAAAGAATGGTTTAAAAATTTATCTATGCTTTTAATTTTTGCGGTAGCAACAGCACCTGTAATATTTCCGATTTCAGATGATGTGCATTTTGCAATAGGATCACTTGTAGTCACGATTTCATTTGTATATTTAGTTTATCAAATAATTAATTTGATAGTATTTAAAAAATTATTTCGGAAAATTTCTTACACAAGAGAAATTACAACGATTGAAAAATATAATGAAAATATTTATAAAAATGTTTTCAGGAGTAATATTTTTTGCATATATTTGTAATTCCATAATTTTAATCATGCAGTTTAACGAACATCCAGAAAAGAGAACAGATATAAATCATTTTAAAAATACAATAATAGAAAAATATTTATATGAAAGAATAAATATTTTGGATGAATTTATAGAAAATGCAGAAAAGCAGGGAAAGGAAGTATATATACTAGAATTTTCAGCGGCTATTTATAATGTACCTTTAGATAAATATTATAAAAATTATGATATGTTTAATTTAGGAAATTTTGGTGGCAAGGGAGAAGACGGAATTATAGAAGATTTGGCACAAAAGGAAAATGCAGTGTTTTTAATAAAGAAAAGAGAATTTGCACAAAATTGGCAACATCCAAGCAGAGTGACAGACTATGTTGAAGCAAATTATAAAAAAGTTGGAGAAGTCAGCATATATAATGTATTCACAAAAGAAAATTTGTAACTTAAGGAAAGGAATATAATAAATATGGGAGTAATATATTTAATATCAATTTTAGTATTAAGTATTGGATTTATATTAATAAAAAAATCAGACAAAAAATTAAATATAATTAGTTTTATTAGCATTACGATTGTGCTTACTTTATGTTATAATGCGTTTTTATGCTATATACTCACATTTATAAAAATACCTACGACACTTATTAATTTAAGTATAATTAATATTATTTTAGCGGGAATATTATTTTTTATTATTTTTAGAAAAAAAGAAATACAAAAATATGAAATAGATAAAATTCGGAATAATTTGTACCTTAATAATAGTAGTTTCAGTCCTAGTAGTGACATTTTTGAACTTTGGTATACCATTTAATATAAAATATGAAACAGGAGATGCTTCAGTACATTATTTAACATCACGTATGTTTACAGAAGAAGATAGACTTTTAATTAAAGTAGAGGATGAGATATATGGAGATTTCCAAGGAAGAAAAATAGGCTCATACTCAAATACAGGAATTATAATGGAGTGTTTATCAAATGTTGTATCGGAAATAGATTGTTACAAAATATTTATTGCGTTTGATATATTTGTGCTTTGCATGTCAGGTATAATGATGTATTCGACTTTAGAAAAGTTTACAAAATGTAATAAAAGTAAGCTTTTGGCACTGGCAGTAAGCATAATTTATGTGATGGGATACCCATTAAATAGTTTGCTATTTGGATTTGAATATCTAAGCCTTGGAATATTGGTAGTATGTACAATATTGCATATGATATATTATTTTGAAAAAGAGGAGTTAAAATTTTATTTTTATTTAATTATTTTTGCGTTACTAAACTTTGGATTATTTAGTTCGTACTATATGTTTGTACCATTTACATATAGTGCACTCTGGATTTATTTTTGTAGACGTAGCCATAAACAAGGTACAAAAGAAACAAAAATAAAATGGATAACGCCATTCTTTCCTAGGAAAGAAGATATTAATAGTATACTATTAATATCTATAACGTTAGTCGTACCATTTGTACTTGGATTTGTATATCATCTAGTACCAGAATTATATAGCATATTTTATAATGGTTCAGTAGAAAAGGCGTTAGATTATTCATCATATATTTTAAGTCATAGCTTTAAATTAGATGGATATATATACATAAATTATTATTCAAGCATAATTTTATTTGTACCACTAACTGTGTATTATATTTACAAAAGAATAAAAGCAAAAGAGTGGAATAACTTTGAAATACTTGAATTTGCAGGTCTAATAATATTTATGATAATATTATTTATATGTGTAAAACTAGAAAAAGTATCAGAATATTTTTT
>JAAVZQ010000122.1 GCA_022791735.1 Clostridia bacterium | reverse complement strand
AGTAAAAAGAAAAGAATTAGAAGGATATACGGGTGACTGTTTTATAGGAATTGATGCAGGTTCAACAACAACAAAACTTGCCATAATAGATAATGAAGGATGTCTTTTACATTCAATTTATAGAAGCAATGAAGGTGATCCTCTAAAAAGCGTTATGGAAATGCTTAGGGAAGTATATTCTGTTTTACCAAAAACAGCTAAGATTCGATTCTCAGGCGTTACAGGATATGGTGAGAAGCTAATACAAACAGCATTAAATGTTGACTTAAATGAAATAGAAACAATATCACATTATAGAGCGGCATCTGAATTTATGCCAAATGTTACAAGTATTGTTGATATTGGTGGGCAAGATATGAAATACATCAAACTTAAAAATGGAGCAATAGATAACATAATGCTTAATGAAGCTTGTTCATCTGGATGTGGTTCATTTATTGAAACTTTTGCAAAAAGCTTAAATATTTCAATAGAAGACTTTGTAAATGAAGCATTAACATCAAGAACACCTGTAGACCTAGGATCAAGGTGTACCGTATTTATGAATTCAAAAATAAAACAATCGCAGAAAGAAGGCTATTCCGTAGGAGATATTTCAGCTGGACTATCAATGTCAGTAATAAAAAATGCTATTCAAAAAGTAATGAAAATTAGAGATCCTGAAACTCTAGGCGAAAACATAGTTGTACAAGGAGGTACATTCTATAATGACGCTGTACTACGTAGTTTTGAACTAATAGTAGGCAAAGAAGTTATAAGACCAGACATAGCAGGACTAATGGGAGCTTACGGAGTTGCACTTTTAAGTAAAGAGCAGTATGAAGCAAATCTTGATATGGAATATATGTCGACACTTGCTAAATTAGAAGACCTTGATAAGCTAGATATAAAAGTTACACACACTAGATGTAATGGATGTGAAAATCACTGTGGTCTTACAATAAATAAGTTTAGCAATGGCAAAACACATATATCTGGTAATCGTTGTGAACGTGGTAGTGGAATTATAACAGGAAATTCAGAATTGCCAAATATAATGAAATATAAATCTGAAAGGATATTTAACTATACTCCTCTTGAGGAAAATGAAGCACCTAGAGGAACTATAGGTATCCCTAGGGTTCTAAATATGTATGAAGATTATCCTTTCTGGTTTACTTTCTTCACCAAATTAGGTTTTAGAGTTATCATTTCTGAAAAAAGTACTAGAAAGACATATGAAAAAGGAATAGAATCAATGCCATCAGAATCCGTTTGCTACCCTGCAAAACTTTCACATGGTCATATAGTAAGCCTAATAAATTCAGGAATAAAAACAATTTTTTATCCTTGTATGCCATACTCTAGAAAAGAATATGAAGCTTCTGATAATAAATACAATTGCCCAATAGTTATCTCATATTCAGAAGTTATCAAAAACAATGTTGAACAAATACAAGACATTAAATTTATTAATCCATTTCTACCATTTGATAGTAAAAATCTTGTCAAAAAGATTATGGAATTAGATGAATTTAAAGAATATAACTTTAATAAAAAAGAATTATTAGATGCTGCACTTTCCGCTGAAGAAGAATATCAAAAATGTAAGCAAGATATTAGAGATGAAGCAAATAAAGCTTTAAAATACATAGAAGAAAATAATCTAAAAGGTATTGTTCTTGCAGGTCGTCCATACCATGTAGATCCTGAAATAAATCATGGTATTGATACATTAATAACAAGCCTAGGTCTTTGTGTTCTTACGGAAGACTCTGTTTCAAAGGACGCAGCAGTAAAAAGGCCTCTAAGAGTTGTAGATCAATGGGTATTTCATAGTAGATTATATGCAGCTGCTGACTTCGTTGGAAAGCATGATAATTTAGAATTAGTACAACTTAATTCATTTGGATGTGGTGTAGATGCAGTTACAACTGACCAAGTTGAAGAAATTCTTACAAGTTATAATAAGATGTATACTTTAATAAAAATTGACGAAGTAAACAATTTAGGAGCCGTGCGTATCCGTATAAGATCATTACTTGCAAGTATTAATAAAAGATTAGAAAAAAAGAAAAATGGCGAATGTGATACATGTATGGCAAGTGGAAATTATGATATACATAAAATCCCATTTACAAAAGAAATGAGAAAAGATTATACAATACTTATTCCACAAATGGCTCCTATACATTTTGAGCTTTTAGAAACTGCCGTAGGTTCTTGTGGTTATAATGTTAAACTATTAGATACTTGTACTCCACAAACTGTTGAAACAGGGCTTAAATATGTAAATAATGATGCGTGTTATCCATCAATACTAACAACTGGTCAAATGATAGAAGCATTGCAATCTGGAAAATATGATGTGAATAAAACAGCACTTATAATGTCACAAACTGGTGGAGGATGTAGAGCAACAAATTACATAGGATTTATAAGAAAAGCATTAAAAGATGCTGGCTTCCCACAAGTTCCAGTTGTAAGTTTTAATATAGTAGGTATGGAAAAAAATGCAGGTTTCAAAATAACAATTCCACTTATGGAAAAATTATTAAAATCTGTTGTATACGGAGATTTACTTCAAAAACTATTACTAAAAAATAGAGTTTATGAAATAAATAAAGGAGAAACTCAAAAACTCTATGACAAATGGATGGAAAAGTGCAAATCCCTAGTAGAAAAGTCAAATTCAAAAGAATTCAAAAAAAGTATTTATGCTATGGTAGAGGACTTTGAAAAGATTGAAATCGATACTTCCGTAAGGAAACCAAAGGTTGGTGTTGTAGGAGAAATTCTAATTAAATATCATCCATTTGGAAACAACTTTGTAATAGATGT
>JAAVZQ010000182.1 GCA_022791735.1 Clostridia bacterium | reverse complement strand
TTTAGTCGGTACTCCAACAGGAACAGCAAAAACTAATACAAATGACACCATAATTGTAACAACAATGGCAACAGACCAAGACGCAAATGACACGTTGACATATACCTTGTGGTGGGGTGACAGTAGTGGTAATTTGAGCAAGACTAATGTAACTGCAACAGGTAGGTCTGGTCAGTCTGTAACATTAGAAAAATCAGGCTTGAGCAATGATACAAGATATTGGTTTAAGGTAGTAGTCAGTGATAGCATAGATGAAGCCACTTCTGGAGAAGGAAACGAGAAGACGTATTGCAAGGGGGAATATTGTAGTGGAGTAAGTTATACAAATGTACCATGTACAAAATGTAAAGGTAACGGTCAAATCGTTTGTCTTTTTTGTAATGGAGATTTTTGTAGAGCTCCCATAACTTTTATAGATGCAGTTTATCATGTGGGAACGAGCACAATACACTACTCATGTACAATATGTAATAAGTTGACTAATGGATATTATTATACCCTCACTTGGGAGTGTCGTACATGTGGGGGGACGGGTAAAAATAGGAACCAGTTCTGTTCTTACGATTGTACGAAGTCATATGCTAGCCATGGTTTTGCGCACGTTCCACCATGTTCTTATTGTGAAAACGGTATAGTTACTTGTCCTAGTTGTGAAGGTTCAAAAGTTACAATCGATGTTGGACCTTGTATTGCTCACTCGATGTCCAATGGACATTATTATTGTACCTCTTTGTCTCATCATGGCGACAATATAACACAATATCATAAATAGCAAAAATAGCCTTATATAGTGTAAATCTACTTTATAAGGCTATTATAATATATATGCAAAAACTATAAAACATTGTCATATACAAAGGATAACTGTCTACTTTATCAGTTCCGCCTATACTTTTGTTTGAAAGTTTTATACCATAAAGTATATTCCAATAACCTATTTTAGCACAAGAAATATTAAAAGTTAAATTCCTTGTACCTTTTCTAGACGAATATTTGCTACATATTTTGTTTTTTAATAAAAATCTTAGTAAGTATAATTAATACACTTAATTTTGGTTTATTATTTTAATACTTTTAAACGAACCCCCTAGAAAAACATTAATTTCTTCTAGGATTTTTATTATTCTAAAACTTTAACGCAATTTTTTCATTTGTGCTACAAAACTTTAATTTTACTCTTATATAATGACATTTGAACTGCGCCTATGATTTTTGGCTAGTCTAAATTAATGATATTCACTTATGTTATTATTATTATGAATAGTACAAAAAAAATGTGATTTTTCAGGTACTATACCATGAGAACAATTCTCAGATTTCTTTATTGTCCCTTGTCCTGAACAAGTACTACAGTTCATTTTACCACTTGCACCGACATGTAGTACAATTAGCTGAACTATTTATCCACCCACTTCCGGCTACAATTTGTGCAGGAACTAGAAGATGTAAATGGACAAGTTCTTGAACCAGTGGTTTGTCCACAATTGACACATTGACTATAAGAGAATGAATTCCTGCACTTCCTACATGTATAAGTAAATGCTCGATATCCATTTCTTCCACAACTTCCACATGAAATAACATCAGAGTCATAAATAATGTCACCGATATCCACCGCAAACACTTCCAGAACTCACAAATCCCTGACCGATTACAAATTACACATCTTGTGGTAGATGTGATAAATCCATTGCCGAGAACATCTTGTACAAGTTACTTTCTTATTACCATTACAATTAGAACAAGTAGGATAAGTATACCATCCGCCACTACAATGTGTACCTCTGCACATGGTTTTAGCACTAATTTCCACCGACTCCTTCTCATCCAATGTATCACTTACAACTACTTTGAAATAATAAGTTGTGTCATTGCTTAATCCAGCTTGAGTTAACATGACACTTGTACCTTGTTTTGTCGGAGCTGAACTTACTCCCTTTGTAGTTATGCTATCTGCTGAAGTTCCATACCACAAGGTATATGTCAATGTGTCATTCGCGTCTTGATCTGTTGCCATTGCTGTTACAATTATGGTGTCATTTGTATTAGTTTTTGCTGTTCCTGTTGGAGTACCGACTAAACACTGGAGCATAGTTCAACTGTGTATTTACTCCTGTTGCTTCGCTCATATTTTCGTTCCC
>JAAVZQ010000121.1 GCA_022791735.1 Clostridia bacterium | reverse complement strand
CCTCTACCATTTAAAACATCAATAAATGGAACTAAATTCATTGAATCGTATGGGTGATTAAATATAAATGGTAAAGATGTTACTATAGGCATTAAAGTAAAATATAATACAAAAGATAAGTATATATACATTATAGTATTTACAAATAGCACATCTCTACCTTTTTCTTTCCATTTTTTATAAAATTTCCAAAAATATATTATTATTAAAACTACAAAATCTACTAACTCTTTCATATTGTTTTCTCCATTCAAATTATTATTTATTGTTTAGATTATATCATACTTTCAAAAATTTGAATATCATTCTAAGTTAAAAAAATAAATATACAGATACTCTCTTCTATGATATAATAACCATAAATTGATTTATTTCATTGAAGAGTTAAACTCTTTAAATTCTGGTTAAACATAATCCCTATGCTATTTAAGTTTCAAATAGCATAGGGATATTATTTAAGAGATATTAATTATTCTCCGAAAACAGCTATATAGTCTTTTTTGAATTTCTCAATTCCTGCATCTGTTAACGGATGATTTATACATTGCTCTATAACTTTGTATGGTACTGTTGCAATGTCTGCACCAGCTAATGCACAGTCAATTATGTGTATTGGATTACGTACACTTGCACATATTATTTCTGTTTTTATATCATGTATTTCAAATATTTCTGAAATAGTCCTTATTAAATCAATTCCTGGAGTTGCTATATCATCTAATCTTCCTAAAAATGGTGATACATATGTAGCTCCTGCCTTGGCAGCAAATAATGCTTGTGTTGGGTTAAAAATAAGAGTTACATTGGTTTTTATTCCTTCTTTTGATAATACTTTAACTGCCTTAAGCCCTTCAGCAGTCATAGGAATTTTCACAACCATATTAGGGTGTATCGCAGCAATTTCTCTTGCCTCTTTTATCATATCTTCAGCATTTACCGTAGTTGCTTTAACTTCGCCACTTATCGCTCCATCTACAATAGATGTAATCTCTTTTATTACTTCTTTAAAATCACGACCTTCTTTAGCAATTAGTGATGGATTTGTAGTAACTCCACAAATAATTCCCATATCATTTGCTTTCTTGATTTCTTCAACATTTGCAGTATCAATAAAAAACTTCATAAATATACCTCATTTCATTTATTATTTTTGTTTATAATATCATAAAAGCAAAAAATTAGCAATTATAATATTCATATGTTCCATTTGTATAGATAAAAATGGAACCTTGAGTAGCTTCCTCTAACAAATCCTTAGGGAAATCGACTTCTTCAAATTCTGTCTCCGCTCCTTCTGTAATATCTAACAAAAATCTACTTTCTCTAAGTTCATCTGTAACCATATATAAATGTCCTTCTTTTCTATGTTTTGATAAATTTCTATTTTGCTTTTCTATTACTTCATTTGCCATATTTTTTATGGCGGTTTGCAATTCATTTGTTGAAATTTTATCTATTATATATTTATCATCTTTTAATCTAAAAACATCATTTACACTTATCTCTTTTGGCATATCCTTTTTGTCTATTGCAATTTCTTCCATTTTCCCATTCGCTATTTTTAAAACAGAATAAGCACTATCATCATAATGTCTTGAATTATGCATCCAATATGTTTTTTTATTATCTTTTACAAAATACATTGCTTCACTGCTAAAATTCTCTTTTGCATACTGTGTTATCACTTCATCTGTCTTAAATCTGATTGCATTCTCATTTCCCCTTGTAATAGCTTTTTCTTTTAATATTTGTTCTACTATCGGCATTTCTTTAACACTTAAATTCTTTTCTATGTACTTTGATAAATCTTTTGTAAAATCCTGCACTAACATTTTCTCCTTTAAATCTCTTATTAAACCATTTACTAAATCTAAGTCCAATATATAACCACTCCTTTTGCTCTTATTTTTTACATTGAAAATTCGCTATTGACAAATAGCTATTAAGAATAAAACTAGAAATAATTATATATTATTTTACATAAGATTGCAAGTGTTTTTAAAAGGATTTCCTATTAGTAGAAAATCCTTTATTACAATTAACTAAAAATCCGCGTAAGAATAGTTATTTATGATTTTTCGTGACTCTCCCCTGTTGCATAATCTATTACTATTCCCGGCTGTACATTATAGCAGTATACATTAAAGCATATTCCTTGCCCATTATCTTCTACTGACCAAGCTTCCATTTCTACTCCACTTGCAAGTTTATTTTCACCTTGATATATTGGAGTTACTCTGTAAAGTACATGACTATTATGATTATCTTTTATATATTCTGCAACTATATTCTCAAATGGAAGCATCCCTTCTGTATTTAAGTACCTAGTTCCCGTTATTAAGTTCTTTTTATTTGCATTTTCTCCAGCAAGCTGCCAACCAATCAAATGACAACGATTATATAAGTATTTATCTTTAATTAAATTATCATATCTTTTTTGTACCCAGCCTGAAAGGTCCTTAATACTACCTATTTCTCCACGTTCTTCCCCTTCTTTTGGCATTGTTTCTTTACAAATATTTGCAAAGGCTACTCCGCTTCTTCCTAAATAGTCCCATTCACTATATTTTTCAAAACTCTCAGTAGTATAGTCCTCTTCTTTAAAATATGGAATGTTGCCATTTATTTCTACATATGGACTTGAAGAATATTCTGGTATTGTAGATAGGTCAAATTGCACAATAACTCTTGAAGTTAAAAGTAAATCTGAACCTTCTAAATTCTGTACTATATATCCCGCAAAAATTATCAAAAATGCTATAACAAGTGAAATTATACTTCGTCTTATTCTTTTGTTACTTGATTTTTTTTCCATCAATTATACCCCATTTAATTCATTTGGACTTTTCCAATTATTTCATTTATATTTTCTATATTATGACGCACTAAATAATCTTCTACTTCTTTTATCGCTTTTATACTAGTTTCTGGTTCTATGAAGTTTCCTGTTCCTATTGATATGGCCGTTGCACCGAGCAAGCATAAACTCTATCACATCTCTTCCATTTACTATTCCTCCAAGCCCTAAAACTGGTATCTTTACACTTTGTGCTACTTGATATACCATTCTAACTGCAACTGGTTTCACAGCAGGTCCCGATAGACCTCCCATGTTATTTGCAAGAACTGGTCTTTGCTTTTCTATATCTATACTCATTCCAAGTAAGGTATTTATTAATGATACTCCATCCGCTCCAGCATCCTCTGCACCTTTTGCAGGAGCAGTTATATCTGTTACATTAGGAGTTAGCTTAACTATAAGTGGCTTGTCTAATACTTTTCTAACTTGTGAAGTTACTTCTTTTACTCCTTCATAACTTGTTCCAAATGCCATACAACCTGCTTTAACATTTGGGCAAGACAAGTTTAGCTCTACTCCATCTATATCAAGTGTATTTAACACTTTCGCAAGCTCTACATATTCTTCAATAGAGCTTCCACATGCGTTTACAATTATTTTAGTATCAAACTTTCTTAGCCATGGTAAATCATTTTCCATAAAAAACTCTACACCTGGATTTTGAAGTCCTATTGCATTTAACATACCTGCTGTGGTCTCACATACTCTTGGTGGTTTATTTCCTGGTCTTGGTTTTAGTGATGTTCCTTTTGTTATAACTCCTCCGAAGCTTATTCAAATCTATAAATTCACTAAATTCTCTACCATATCCAAAAGTTCCAGATGCAACTGTAACTGGATTTTTCATCTCTATTCCTGCTAGATTAACCTTTGTATTCATAAATAATTATCTCCTTTATTTAAATTTTACAATTTAAAGCCTATATTTCTACCATATTTGCATCAAATACTGGCCCCGCCTTACAAACATGTCCATACACTGTTTGGTCTCCTGCACTTATTTTTACCGCACAACCTAAACACACACCTATACCACATCCCATTCTCTCTTCTAATGATATTTGGCATGGTATATTTTTCTCTTTTGCAAGCTCTTTT
>JAAVZQ010000012.1 GCA_022791735.1 Clostridia bacterium | reverse complement strand
TTTTGCAAGCAATTTATCATATTCCGCTATGCAAGCTGCATCAGGAGCTATGAATAATGTAAGTGTAGGATTTTCTCTTGCAGTTCTTGGAGTATGTGCTGTATTAATGCTAATTACAATGTTTGATAGTTTTAATAAAAGAGATATAGTATAATAAGTGGTCAGCAGGGACGGAGCATTTTGACTAAAGAACAATTATGGTTATGGTCAAAATGCTCCGTCCCTGCTGACCATAACTATTGGAAATACTGTAATGTTAATTTCAGTTGCTAAATTTCCAACTCAAATTGATAGAATGCAACTTAAAAAAAGGGTATAATTTAGGTAAATTAAAAATTGTTTTTAGAAAGGAATATAAACAGGGATGGAAAATCTAGGAGAAAAATTATTTGAATTAAGGAAGTCGAAAAATTTAACGCAAGATGATGTTGCAGAAAAATTAAATGTAACAAGACAAACAGTATCAAAATGGGAAACAAACCAAAGTACACCTGATTTTGATAAAATAGTTCCATTATGTGATTTATATGGAATTACACCTAATGAATTATTATCAGTTGGAAATGGAGAAAGTACTAATGCAAATCAAGAAGAGACTGATATGAATGAAGCTAAAAATCACCTTTTTACAAGAGGGAAAGATGATAAGCTAGATTATGAAAATATGACTGCAAGCCAAATAAAGCAGAAGTCAGCTAAGGTAGTAAGTACATCTGTATTTATCTATATTGCAGCAGTTGCTTTTTTAATGATATCAATTCCAGTCCAAAGGATGAACCCAATAATTGCTTCATCAGTGTTTTTGTTATTAATAGGATGGGCAACAGCAAGAATAATAAAACACTATATGTCTATTCCTAAGATTGAGAAAACAGAAGAAGAGAAAAAACAAGATAGAGTAGCAAAACAAATAAATGAAATTATTAATTGTATTTGTGTGGCTATATATTTTATTATAAGTTTTGTAACTATGGCTTGGCATGTAACTTGGGTTATATTTATAATCATGGGATGCATTGATGAGATTGTTAAGCTTGTATTTATGTTGAAAGAAGGGGAGAAAAATGAAGAGTAATGGTTTAATTGTAGCACTAGTTATTTTACTTAGTATAATAGTATTTTTCTTGGTAATGTTTTTAGTGGTTTATTTAAAAGGGGGAGCAACTTTCATGAATTTTGGTTCAAGTAAGAATGATGTGATTTTTGATGAGACTTTTAGTATGGAAAATATCCAAAGTATAGACATAGAGCAAGATGCTGGAGATATTATTTTTAAAGAAACTACAAATGATAATATACAAGTAGTTTTATATGGAGATGGCAGAGATACAGTAAATGTTAATGTGGTAGGCAATAAATTATCTATTAATTATACAGTTAGAAAGAATTTTGCACTTTTGAATTTTGGCATGGTAAAAAAGGATATTGTAGTATACATACCTAGTATTTATTCTAATCAAATAGATATAAAAAATAGCTATGGCAATACTGAAATACCTGATTTAGAGAATGCAAAAGTTAATATTGAAGCTGATTGCCGGAAATGTAAGTATTGGTAAAATAAAGGATGCAAATATAAAATGTGATTATGGAGATGTAGAGATTGATGAAGTTTCAAACAAGTGTAGTGTAGCTGTTGATTGTGGTAATGTTAAGGTTGATAAGCTTTTAATTAAAGAGAATTCTGATATAAAAGCAGATTTGGGAAATATTTCTATAAATGAAACTAATGACATTTATATTGAAACAAAAGTGGATTTAGGTAAAACAAATATTGGTAAAAATAACAGAAATGCCGATGTTGTGTTAAGATTAACATGTAACTGCGGAAATATAAGGGTAAATAATTAATTAATAAATTAAATTATATTTATATAAATGAGAGTAATTATATTGATAATTGCTCTCATTTATGATATAAAAAAGATATACTTTTATAAAATACTAAGGAGGCAAGATTTATGAATAAGAAAATAATAATAGGCATAGTAAGTGTTATTTTAATAGCCTTAGTAGGATTTCTAATTATTAAAGGAATATCAGGAAAAGACGAGAGTAAATCTAATAAAATGGTAAATGAAAACACAGATGCTAGTCAGTTAAAGGAGGAAAAGAATATGTATAAAACAGGAAAACACCATGCAAAAATAGAAATTAAAAATTATGGTACAATTGAGGTAGAATTAGATGCAGATGTTGCACCAATAACGGTTGCTAATTTTGCAAAATTAGCTAATGAAGGTTTTTATAATGGACTGACCTTCCATAGAATTATAAAAGGCTTTATGATTCAAGGAGGAGATCCTGAAGGAACAGGAATGGGTGGAAGTAGTGAAAACATTAAGGGAGAGTTTGCGGTAAATGGAGTAAAAAATAATATATCACATATTAGAGGCACAATCTCAATGGCTAGAGCAAACTCATATAACAGTGCAAGTTCACAATTTTTTATAGTTCATGAAGATAGTACATTTTTAGATAGACAATATGCAGGATTTGGAAGAGTTACAAGTGGAATAGAAATAGTAGATAAAATATGTGAAGAAACAAAAGTAGAAGATGATGATGGAACAACTTTAAAAGAAAACCAACCTATTATAGAAAAAATAGAAATGATAGACTAGAATTATAGAGTGGAGGAGAGATGTCTAAAAATGAAAAAACTTTTTTAGTGCTATACTTAAATTAAATAATTTAGAGTTTAGGGAGGAATTTAGATGGGATTATTTTCAAAAAAGTCTAATCAAGAGTTAAAAGAGGCACCTTTAGGATATTGGGAAGAAGAATCATATATGCAGGTAGTGCCAGAGGAACCTAGTGAGGAATTATTAGATAGTGTAATAGACAGAGTTGCTGGTATGGAAGAAATACAAATTATAGATAAACATGAATTGACAGATAGTGAACCAGGAAGAATTAAATTAAGATATGAAAATGAGGAGTATGAAGTAGGATTTTATCCATCTAAATTTTCATTGCCAGAATTTTATATAAAGAATTATTATTTTTCTAATGAAGAACTAGAAAAATTAAGAAATGCACAAACTGCATTAACAATTTTTATGAAATTTAATAAAAATTCAAAGAAATCATATCATCTGCAGTTAAAACTTGCTTTGGCAATGATACCAAATACTATCGGTATTATGGATGAGAGTGCAGAAAAAATGGTACCAGCGTCTTGGGCAAAGATGGCTGCGAATTCTAAAGTTTTGCCAAGTGCAAATGACTTATTTACAGTTCAAGTAGTATCAGGCGATGGAAAAGAAGTATGGCTACATACACATGGACTATGTAGATGTGGAGTTACAGAACTTGAAATTTTACAATCTGACAAAGAAAATTATAGTAATCATTATAATTTAATCACAACTTTTGCAAGTTATTTACTTGATAAAAAAGAAGAGGCTCAAAATAGTGCATATATTGGAGTTTTATCGAATAGAAATCCTGTTGTTGTTACTTGTATGTCTTGGACGAAAGCATTAAAAGAGTATGAAAAACTTAATTTAGGCTCAATTGCAGATAGAGAAAATGGACATAATAGTAAAACAAGCGTAATTTTTGTTTATAAAAGTGAAGAGGATGAGAAACAAGAAAAAGTTACAAAAGTTTCTGAGTTTGACAAATTATGGGGAGATAATCCAATATTTTTCATAAGTAATGAAGAAACAGCAAGAATGAAGGCACTAGCAACAGAGAGGTTTGATTTTGTAAAAGAAGCTGCAAAAAACAAGGAGAATAAGATTATTATAAAAATTGGATTGCCTGTTGATGATGAAGGTAATTTTGAACATATATGGTTTGAACTTATTGAGTTTGAAGGAAATAATTTTAGGGCAAAACTTACGCAAGAACCATATAATGTCGATAATATACATGAAGGAGATGAAAGGGTTTATACTGTCAAAGATGTGACAGATTGGCTTATTTATACACCTGATTTTGCGGTAAATCCAAGTAATGCGTATTTGTTAAAATAAATTATATTCATATTTTTGAAAGGAGGAAGCATTATGGCAAACAAGAGATTTGAGACAAAAACTGCACAAGGGATTTTAAAGTCAGGAAAGATAATTGTAGATACTGAAACAGGTGTAAATTATCTATTTTGGCAAGAAGGATATGCTGGAGGACTAACTCCACTTTTA
>JAAVZQ010000120.1 GCA_022791735.1 Clostridia bacterium | reverse complement strand
TAAATTTGCCAATTATAATACACTCAAGAGATGCGATAATGGATACAATAGAAATATTAAAAGGAGATATAAAACCAGAAAAGCATGGTATACTTCATTGCTGCCAATTAAATAAAGACTTAGTAAAGGCAGGATTGGAAGTTCGGCATGTATATATCTTTTGCAGGTTCTATAACTTTCAAAAATTCAAAAAATGCAAATGAGATAATAAGTATGGTGCCAGACGATAAGTTACTTATTGAAACAGATTGTCCATACTTAAGTCCAGAACCAAATAGGGGCAAGAGAAATGACTCTAGAAATATAAAATATACTGCCGAGAAAATTGCAAATGTAAAGGGAAAAAGCATAGAAGAAATTGCAGAAATAACGTACGCAAATGCGAAGAAGATATATAACTTATAAAAAGGAAACACCTACAAGCTTAAAAAGCATGCAGGTGTTTTAAGATATGGATTAGTAAAATTAATCTTCGCCACCGAGTAAGCGATTGATTTGGCGCACACGATTCTCATAAGCTTCGCGTACGGCACGTTCCTCCGCAGCTTCTGTTGCTAAAAGGTGTTTTACAGTTTTAGACATGGGAGAAACAACGTCCCGATTAAAAGCACGCGTTGCACGCATCAGAGCCTCAATACGATCAACCCTTTTCAACAGTTCTTGCCATTCCTTTTCACTAACTTCCATATAATTCTCCTTCTAATACTTAATTTTTAGAATATTACTAAAAATCAAGCTGGGCGACTAACCCCAGAACAAATTATTTAAAAGGTACTTATAAAATATTAGCATATTTTACATAAAATGTCAATTTTATTTCAAATTCCTTAGTGCATCTACTCTTTCTTCTAAGCTTGGATGAGTGGACCAAATGCTAGATTTTTTTTGCCTTTTCTCTCTAAAAGGAGAAGAAATGTACATAGAAGCAGTAGCTTTATTAGCAGTTTCTAACTCATTTGGATCGCTAGAAATTTTTTCTAACGCAGAAATAAGCCCGTCAGGATTTCTTGTGTATTTTGCAGAAGTTGCATCTGCTAAAAATTCTCTACGTCTTGAAATTGCAAGTTTCATTAGATTTCCAAAGATAGGTGCTAAAATCAAAAATACAAGACCAATAAGCATCAAAATACCGTTGGCATTTCCGTTATCGTTATTTCTTGAACGACCTCTTCCATAAAGGAAAGTTCTTGTAAATATGTCAGAAAGCATTACAACAAATCCAACCATAACAGTTACAATAGCAGAAAGTCTTATATCATAATTTGCGATATGTGCAAGTTCATGCCCAATAACGCCTTCAAGTTCATAATAATCAAGTTTTTCAAGTAGTCCTGTTGTAACACAAATAATAGAGTGTTCTGGATCACGACCAGTTGCAAAAGCATTAGGTTGTGCATCTTCTACAACATATAATTTTGGAGTGACTGAAAGTCCTGAACTTACGACAAGAGCATCTAAAATATTTACTAGCTTTTGATTTTCTTCATGAGTAGCTTCTCTTGCATGTGACATTTTAAGTATGATTTTATCACTATTGTAATAAGAAGCGTAAGCTGTGATAATTGAGAAAACTAATGCAAAAACAATAGAAAAAATGCCTAAGTCAAAAGCCATGCAAATGTAATATATAATTAAAGTAATAACTATTATAAATATTGAAACAATAACACCCGATTTTATTTTATTAGAGCGAATATCCTCATACATTTCTTTGCACCTCCATAAGTTAAGTTTAAAGCCAGCCAAAATACAAGAAAGTATTTACAGACTGGCTTTTGCTTAATTTACTTATCAAAATCTACTTTAACATTTTGTCTAGCTGTATCATCAGTTACAGCAAATAAAGTTTGAGATTTAAAAGCAAACATAGAAGCAATAATGCTAGTAGGGAATACTGCAAGTGCAGTATTATACATTGTTACACTATCATTATAAAATTGTCTTGAATAAGAAATTTTATTTTCAGTATTTCTAAGTTCTTCTTGTAATTCTGAAAAGTTTTGATTAGCTTTTAAATCTGGATAATTTTCTGAAACTGCCATAATTGTTTTTAAAGCACCAGAAAGCTGATTATCTATATCAACTTTATCGTTTATGCTTCCAGCATTAGCCCAAGCTGTTCTAAGCTCTGTAACTTTAGCTAAAACTTCCTCTTCATGTGCCATATAACCTTTTACGCAATTTACTAAATTTGGAATTAAATCAAATCTTCTTTGTAATTGAACATCAATTTGTCCCCAAGCGTTTTCTACTTTCAATTTCTTTCTAACCAAACTGTTATATGCAGAAATTGCCCAAAGTATAATTAAAACAATAATTACTAATAATATCCACCACATAATAAATCCTCCTTTGTATAAAAAATAATCTTATACTAATATAATAACACAATAACAAAAAAATTACAATATGAAAAATTTGCAAAGCACGATAGCTTCATAAAAAATAGTTAATAGAACTACCCTACGCGGACTTTGAACTTATTTAGTTGTGATTTGTAACTAGTATTTGGATAAACAAAAAACTAAGATAAAATCATAAATCTCATCTTAGTTTTTTGTTTGATTTCTTAGAATTACATTACATTTCTTGCTCGCCTGGTATAAAGTAATCAATAACACCATATATAAGAGCACCAATTATTGCTGCCATCCAAGAAATTGAATATCCAGCAACAAAGTATTGAGTAACATATAAAGTAATAACAGCAAGTACAAATCCTACAAAGCCTTTACCAAAAGGACTTGCATGTAAACCTGTAAATTTTACTATCAAATAGTCCATAACAGTTAAAACTATAGCTGCAATAGCAAGGGACCAAATGTTATTTATAGAAAATCCGGGTGTAAAGAATGCTGTTATACCTAAGACTATAGCTGAAACAACAAGTCTACCAATAATTTGCCAAGCTGTGTTTCCGCTGTTTTGTCTAGCACTTGTTTGATTATCCATCTCCAAAAACCCTCCTTAAATCAAATGTTTTTAAGTGAAAGCAAATTCTTTCAAGTATATTGTGAACAAAAAAATTTTTTTTATACAAAGATACGAATATTTAAAATGCGAAATGTTAAAACTACATATAAAGTGAAAAAAATTTTAAAAAAAGGAGAATTTTTGAAAAATGCTAATAACATTCACAAGGTCTATAATACTTTATATAATAATTTTAATAGTGATGAGACTAATGGGAAAGCGAGAGATAGGGCAACTTCAACCATTCGAACTCGCAATTGCAATAATGATAGCAGACCTTGCATCAATTCCAATGACAGATACAGGAATTCCAATTCAAAATGGTATAGTACCAATTTTAGGACTTTTGTTTATGCATTTAATTATTTCAATGATAAATATGAAAAGTTTGCATGCAAGAGAAATAATTTGTGGCAAACCTTCAATTTTAATATATAGAGGAAAAATAAAAGAGGAAGTACTAAGAAAAGAAAGAATAACAATAAATGAATTAGAGGAAAGGCTAAGAAGTTTAAACGTATTCTCTCTTGGAGATGTAGAATTTGCAATTTTAGAGACAAGTGGGCAACTTACAGTGATACCAAAACCAAACAAAAGAAATGTAATACCAGAAGATTTAGGAATAGAACCAGCATATGAAGGGATTTCATATGATTTAGTAATAGATGGAGTTATTATGAAAAAAAACTTAAAAGAAATAGGAAGAGATTATACTTGGCTAAAAAAGGAAGTACGGAAAATTTGGTATAAATCCAGAACAAGCATTGATTGTAACTTTTGATGGGAAAGGACAAATATTTTGCCAAAAAAAGGAAAACGAATGAAAAGCGGCATCTTGCGTAAAGTAACTGTTCATAGTTTTATAGTTTCGTTTGTCCTGCCACGGGTAGTTATTAATAATTACAAGAAAACCTCACCACTGTAAGAGAATGTAATTCGCGATGCTCAAACATTTTCTAAAGTGTAGGAGTAATCTTGATAATTATTAATAGAACTACCCTGCGCGGACTTTAAGATTGTTTAACTATGAACAGAAATGAAAGGATTGGAAAAATGAAAAAGGAAATAATAATTTCTATTATAATAGTAATTTTGATTGTGGTTTTAAACATAATTACGCAAAAGTACACAGATAGTACAATGGAGAATTTTACTGAAATGCTTACGCGGAGTGAAGATAGATTTAGTAGAAAAAAGAGAAGAAAAAGCTAAAAAGGCTATGCAAGAAGTAGTAGATACATGGAATGATAAAAAAGAAATTTTAGTAATATATCTAGAACATACAGAACTTGAAAAAGCAGAAATGTATATATTAGAAGCTAAGAGCCATCTCGAAACAGAAGAGTATACAATGGCAATACAATCAATAGACACCGCAAATTTTATAATAGACCACATAAAAGACAAATACGAATTTTCAATAAAAAATATATTTTAGATACCTGCGATGGACCTAAAATACTAACTGTAATTATACATTCTAGTTAGAATTTTAGGGTATTTTAAATATTAAAATTTTGCGATAATTTTTAGTGTTATAAGAAATTATAGAAAATGCCTAAAGAATTGGAAAACAGAACGCAAAAGTCGAATTCTGTCGAATGATTTATGTTGACACTTTAACAGAACCATTATATAAATAATACATATTTAAAATCAAATTTTTTAAATTGCAACTTAAGTATTAGCAAAAAAATATCTTTGGGAACTCTCCCAAATAAAAAATCACATTTTAAAATTAAATAATTGAAGGGAGCAATGCATATGGAAGAAGACAAAGCTATGTTACCAACTAACGACTATGTATTTCAGAGAATATTTGGGAAAGTTGGCAATGAAGAAATCACAAAAGGATTAATAAGTGCAATAATCAAAAGAGAGGTAAAAAAAGTAGAACTCGATGAAAGTCCAATACTAGAAAAAGACTTAAGAGATGACAAAGTGGGAGTGCTAGATGTAAAAGCAAGATTAGACGATGACCAACTTTGCAATATCGAGATGCAACTAGTACAAAAAACTAATATAGAAAAGAGGATAATGTTTTATTGGAGTAAACTATATAGCGGAGAAATAAAAGAAGGAGATGACTATAACGAATTACATAAAACAATAGCAATATTAATAGCAGATTTTGAATTAGATAACTTAAAACCAATAGAGAAATTCCATACAAAATGGGAGATAAGAGAAGAAGAATATAGTAAAATAGTCTTGACAGAAGTGCTAGAGTTGCATATAATAGAACTACCAAAGTTAATAGAACAGTTAAACAAAAACCATACAAGCAAAAAAGATAAGGTAGTATTATGGTCGCTATTTATAACAAATCCAAAGGAATTGGGGGAGAAGATAATGAGCGAAAACGAAGATATTAAGAAGGCAAATGAAGAATTAGAGAAAATCAGTGCAGACAAACACGAACAATACCTAGCACATTTAAGGCAAAAACACATAATGGATACAAAAGCAGTAGAAGAATACGGATACCTCAAAGGAAAGAAAGAGGGAAGGGAAGAAGGAAAGGCAGAGGGAGAAGCAATAGGTGAGGCAAGAGGAGAAGCACGTGGTAAAAAAGAAATGATAAAATCTATGCTAAAAAAGGGGATATCAATTGAAGTTGTTGCAGATATCAGCAAACTAAGTATAGAAGAAATAGAAAAAATTATAAAGGAAAGTTAATTAAAGAAAACTATGGTCGAGCCAAGGATTGCCTATTTCTTTAATATTAAAGTAAAGAGGGTGCCTATTTTAGGACACCCTCAATTTTCTACATCATGCAATCAAATCAAACTATCTTTGATTATTGCAAGGACCGCAAGGTTTCTCGCATGGTTCACATGGTTCAGGCTTTAAGTCACAAGGATTTTTATCGATATATTTATCGCATTGGTCCATTTTAACACCTTTTAGGCATTTACCTTTTCTAGAACCTCTAGCACAAATCTTGTAAGTTTTGATTTTGCTAGCCCAAACATCGATTGCATATTTTTTATCAGGACATAAAGGTCCAAATACAAATTCACCATATTCATCTGTGAAAGTATGAGATACAGGTTTTCTGATTTCTTCACCTTTTTCACAATCTAATTCAACAAGTTTTACGACAGCGTCGCATACTGGTTCACGGTAACAATCTTTTATTACACCATATATTACATTACGTTCATCTTCTGGTAGATTTATTTCTATATCAAATTGTTTACCACGTTCAATAAATCCGTCAACTTCTACGATAGGGCATTTTTTCTCATTATTTTCATATTCCATAATTTTTTTTATTCCTTTCTTAGTATATAAGTTTTGTCTCTAAAAAAATTGTGTTTTTGGCTAGGCGCGTGAGATAAATATTCACGGAGGCGTGCTTATGCACGTTGATGTGAAATTTACCCTTCAGCAACAACGCCAAAACGCAATTTTTTTTTGAGACTTATTAAGCATTAAGCTTAATAATATATTATGAAAAAATATCAAAAAATTGACAGATTTTGTGGAAAAAGAATACAAATTATGATACAATAAACTCTAAATTATAAGAAAGTAGCGATAAAATGGAAAGAATAGAGTTTGAAAAAGAAAGAGATTATATAGAAAAAGTAAAAGGAATAAATACAAATAAAAACTTGAAATATAACATATTTACAATGGGATGCATGCTAAATGAAAATGATTCTGAAAAAATTTGCGGAATTGTAGAAGAAATGGGATACACTAAATGTGATAATCCAAAATTAGCAGATTTAATTATATTTAACACTTGCTGTATTCGCGAAAATGCAGAGGAAAAGCTATTTGGAAAACTTGGAGAACTTAAAAACTACAAAAAAGAAAAAGGTGCAATTATCATAGTTGGAGGCTGTATGATGCAACAAAAGCACATACAAGAAAAGTTACACCAAAGCTATCCTTATGTAGATATAGTATTTGGAACACATACAATAAATAAAGTGCCAGAAGACTTATATAATATATTGCAAAAAGGAAAAAAGATAACAGATATATTAGATATAGATGGCGACATATATGAAGGGCTTCCAATAAAAAGAGCAGACAAAACAAAAGCACTAGTTACGATTATGTATGGGTGCAATAATTATTGTACATATTGTATAGTTCCTTATGTAAGAGGAAGAGAAAGAAGTAGAAACCCAAGAGATATTTTAAAGGAAATAGAAGGGCTGGCAAAAGAAGGATACAAGGAAATAACATTACTTGGACAGAATGTAAATTCTTATAATGGGGGAGAAGGATACAAATTTTCAAACTTATTAAGAGATGTAGAGAAGATAGATGGCATTGAAAGAATAAGGTTTATATCGCCACATCCAAAGGATTTTACAGAGGATGTTATAGATGCAATAAGAGATAGTAAAAAGGTATGCAAAATATTACATCTTCCACTTCAATCGGGAAGCACAGATGTGCTAAAAAAGATGAATAGAAAGTACACAAAAGAGCAGTTTTTAGAATTAGTAGAAAAAATAAAGACTAAAATACCAGATGTTGTATTTTCAACAGATATAATAGTGCGGTTTTCCAGAAGAGACAGAAGAGGACTTTAGAGAAACAATGGATGTAGTTGAAAAGGTAAAGTTTGAACAAGTATTTATGTTTATATATTCAAGAAGAGTGCGGAACACCAGCAGACAAAATGGAAAATCAAGTACCAGAAGATGTAAAGCATGAAAGATTTAATAGATTGAAAGAACTTGTAGAAAGTCAAATAGAGGGAAATAATGCAAAATATATAGGGACAATACAAAAGATAATAGTAGAAGGTAAAAGTAAGAATAATGAAAATATGCTAACACGGAAGGACAGAGACAAATAAGGTTGTGATTTTTGAAGGTAACGATAGTTTGATAAATAAAACGATTGAAATTGAAATAGTGAAAGACAGATTATGGTACTTGGAAGGGCAGTATTCACAGCCTTAAGCATCGTTTGTACTATTGCGGGTAGTTATCTATGATTTTTTTGTAACACCTTGATGTCGTAACCTTTAATCTGTACGCTACTGCGTAGCTTATAACGTAGGTTACTTCATTTCGCACTCGCGGTTGGTCGTTTTGTCGCTTATGCGGTGCTACTCAAAAATCATAGATGAAACTACCCTTACGAACTTTAGACTAGTTTAGCTGTGAATGATAATTTGAAAAGGAGGATAAATTAATGGCAGAATATAGCCCCATGATGCAGCATTACTTAGACACAAAAGAGAACTACAAAGATTGTATATTATTTTATAGATTAGGTGATTTCTATGAAATGTTTTTTGATGATGCAAAACTTGCATCACGTGAACTAGAGATAACATTAACAGGTAGAGAATGTGGGCAAGAAGAGAGAGCACCAATGTGTGGAGTGCCTTTTCATGCGGCAAATATGTATATTGCAAAGCTAATAGAGAAGGGATATAAAGTTGCAATTTGTGAGCAATTAGAAGATCCAAAACAAGCAAAAGGTATAGTAAAAAGGGATGTAATAAGAGTTGTAACTCCAGGTACAGTTATAGAAGATAATTTACTAGAAGAAAAGAAAAACAACTATATAATGTCAATATATAAACAAGGGATATTCTTTGGAGTAGCAGTATGTGATATATCAACAGGAGACTTTCTTGCAACACAGATAAAAGAAACTAATAATTTTATAAAACTTCTAGATGAAATAGCAAGATATTATCCTGCTGAAATTGTGGTAAATGAAATGTTATATTCTTGCCAAGATGAAATATCAAAAATAAGAGAAAGAATAGATTGTTATATATCTCATTTGGAGGAAAAAAGTTTTAGTCCAGAAGCAGAGAAGCTTATAAGCAGGTATGAATTTACAGATGACAAAGGAGAAAAAATAGAGAGGTTAGAAGATAAAGAATTTGTAGTTCCAGCAATTAATGGACTTTTAGAATATATTACACAAACACAAAAAATGGAGATGGAACACATAAATGTGATTAAGGTATATAACACTACAAGATATATGTCGTTAGATATAAGTGCGAGAAGAAACTTGGAATTAACGGAAAGGATGAGAGACAAAGGCAAAAAAGGTACACTTCTTTGGGTATTAGATAAAACAGCAACATCAATGGGAGGAAGACTTCTAAGAAGATGGATAAATGATCCGCTTATTGATACAGATGAAATAAATGGCAGACTAGAAGCGGTTAAGGAATTAAAAGGAAATATGATACTAAAAGATGATGTACTAGAAAGCCTAAAAAAGATATTTGATATAGAAAGAATTGCAGGAAAAATATCTTATGGAAATGCGAATGCAAGAGATATGCTATCGCTTAAGTCGTCAGTTGCAAAACTTCCAGAGCTTAGAAATTTGCTTAAAGATGTTAAATCAGATAGGTTAAAAGAAATTTATGAAAACATGGATGAATTAACAGATATTTATGAACTCATAGAAAAGTCAATAATAGAAGAGCCAGGAATTACAATAACAGATGGAAATATCATAAAAAAAGGATATAATGAAGAAGTAGACAAGTTGAAATCAGCAAGTACTGACGGCAAGACATGGCTTATAGACTTAGAAGCAAGGGAAAAAGAACAAACAGGAATAAAGAACTTAAAGATTAGCTATAACAAAGTATTTGGATACTATATCGAAGTCACAAAATCTAATTTAAAAATGGTTCCAGATAGGTATGTGAGGAAGCAAACTCTAACGAATGGCGAGAGATATATAACAGAAGAGCTAAAAGAAATAGAAAGCACAATACTTCGGTTCACAAGAGAAGCTAGTTGACCTAGAATATAAACTATTTTTAGAAATTAGAGAAAAGATTGCAAAAGAGATACTTAGAATACAAAAAACAGCAGAAATAGTTGCAACACTTGATGTACTTTCAAGTTTTGCGATAGTTGCAGAAAATCTAAACTATGTTATGCCAGAAGTTGATAAGAGTGGAGAAATAGACATAGAAGAAGGCAGGCATCCAGTAATAGAAAAAATGTTATCAGCACGGCAGCTTTGTGCCAAATGATACTTATATGAATAAAAACACAGATAGACTTCGGAATAATAACAGGACCAAACATGGCTGGAAAATCTACATATATGAGACAAGTTGCGCTAATTACGCTAATGGCACAAATAGGAAGTTTTGTCCCTGCAACACGTGCCAAAATTGGAGTGGTAGACAAAATATTTACAAGAGTAGGTGCGTCAGATGACCTAAGTATGGGACAAAGTACATTTATGGTAGAGATGATGGAAGTTGCAAATATATTAAAAAATGCTACATCAAACAGTCTAGTAGTGCTAGATGAAATAGGTAGAGGAACATCAACTTATGACGGGCTTTCAATAGCTTGGGCAGTTGCAACATTTATGGCAGATAAAGAGAAATGTGGTGCTAAAACTCTATTTGCAACACATTATCATGAGCTTACAAAACTAGAGGAGACCACAGAAGGCGTAAAAAACTATTCAATAGCAGTAAAAGAAAAGGGAGAAGATGTAATCTTCTTAAGAAAGATAGTAAAAGGTGGAACAGATGAAAGTTATGGTATACATGTAGCAAGACTTGCAGGGGTTCCAAATGATGTATTAAAAAATGCAAGGGAAATTTTGAAAAGTCTCGAAAGAAAAAGCATGCTAGGAGAAAAACATTTAGAAAAGCAAGAGAAAAATAAAAATGAAGCACAACTTAGTATGTATAATTATAAAATAGCCGAAATAGCTCATGAATTAGACAAGATTAATGTAAATGAACTTACGCCTATTGATGCGCTTAATATTCTTGTCAAGTTGAAAGAAAGTGCTAGTTGAAAAAATAAGCTACGTATTGCGGTGTCAAGCTGCTGTCAAATAATCCTTAGACAGGCAATAGCCTAGTCTGCGGATATTTGCCTTGCTTTCCTTGCACTACTTGCTTCTTTTTCCAACCATAAATTATAATATTAAATATAAGGGGTAATTTTATGTCGAATAGAACAAATACAAGAATAATAAAAGTGCGGAAATGTTATAATTGGAGGAGAAAATAAAGTTGTAATTCAATCTATGACAAATACTTTTACAAAAGATGTAAAGGCAACTGTAAAGCAAATATTAGATTTAGAAAAAGCGGGATGCGAAATTATTAGGGTGGCATGTCTTGATATAGAAGACGCAAAAGCAATAAAAGAGATAAAAAAAGAGATACATATACCAATTGTTGCAGATATACACTTTGACTACAAAATAGCATTAGAGGCAATAAAGTCAGGAGTAGACAAGCTTAGAATAAATCCAGGAAACATTGGCGGAAAAGACAGAGTAGAAGCAGTAGTGAATGCATGTAAAGAAAGAAATATCCCAATAAGAATTGGTGTAAACTCTGGCTCAATAGAAAAAGAGATTTTAGAAAAATATAATGGGAAACCAACAGCGGAAGGAATGCTAGAAAGTGCATTAAAACATATAAAAATCTTAGAAGATTTAGACTTTTATGATATATGTGTATCACTAAAAGCAACTAATTTAGATTTATGTATAGAAGCCTATGAAAAGGCAAGTAAGGCATTTGATTATCCATTACATATAGGGATAACAGAGGCAGGTACTGTATTTTCAGGTACAATAAAATCAAGTATTGGACTTGGAGTTTTATTAAGAGAAGGAATAGGAGATACATTAAGAGTTTCATTATCTGATAATCCAATAGAAGAGATAAAAGTTGCAAAAGAGATACTTAAAAATTGCGGACTTTACCATAAATCACCAACACTTATTTCCTGTCCTACATGTGGAAGAACACAAATAGATTTAATTCCTATTGCAAAAGAAGTAGAAAATTTTTTGCAAGGAATAGAAAAAGATATAAAAGTTGCGGTAATGGGATGTGCAGTAAATGGACCGGGGGAAGCAAGAGAAGCGGATATTGGAATAGCACGGTGGAATAAAGGAAGGGCTTTTATTTAAAAAAGGCGAAATTATAAAAAAAGTACCACAAGAAAGAATAGTTGAGGTATTAAAAGAAGAGATAATGAAAATGATGTAAGTTTTAATATAATCTCGAAATTTGTATAAAATAATATTATATTTATTATAGATTTACCTAGTTGACAATTTATTATAAACAGAGTATAATAAATATAACAAAATGAGAGAGGTTCTACTTTAGTGAACGATTAAAAATGAGTGATACTCTACTTTAGTGAGTGATTAAAAATGAGAGAGGTTCTACTTTAGTGAACGATTAAAAATGTGGAGTTGCTATTTAAGTAGTGACTCCTTATTTAATTGTATAGGAGTAATAATTAATGCAAATAAAAAATGGAAAATTAATAATGTATGATATATCAGAAGATTACAAGCAATATTTGAGGCAATATGATAATAAAGTGAGTGAAAAAGAAAGTAGAAAATTTTATGGAATATTAATAAGTAAAGATAATACAGATTATTATATTCCTTTTACAAGTAAAATAGAAAAGAAAACAAATTCTAAGCTTACTGTTACTGTAAAAGATACTAACAACTGTGTTATAGCAAAATTGTTATTAAATAATATGATACCAGTAAATGAAAAAGATTCTTTTATTGTAGATGTTGAAAAGTCAAAATATAAAGACTATTTTAATAAAGAGATAGCATATTTGAGAAAGCAAAGTGTAATTCAAGAAATATTGAGAAAAGTCGATAATATCTTTAAGGTATTAGAAAATTCTAATAATCCAGATTATAATTTTTTTAAGAAATTGTGTTGTGATTTTAAGCTATTAGAAGAAAAATGTGTAGAATACAATAAATAACAAAATTATATATAAACTATATTGCAATGATTTTAAGTTTTTTTAACTGTAGATTGTGTCGATTCACTGGTAAAATCAGTAAATTAAAAAATAATCTTGAAAATAGAAAAAAGATACTGTATAATATAAAGTATGAAGAAACAGAAAAAAAATAAAACAATTAATCAAATATTAGTAACTGAAAGTATTATAGTTACACCAGAAATGAAAAGGAAAAGAAAGATTTACAAATTTAATTTCTTTTTATTTTCTTTTTTAGCATGCACTTTGTTTACATGTTGCATATATGCAGAATATGATAGAAACAGAAGTGAAGAGGTATCACAAGGCATATTACTAGGAATACAACAAAATTCAGAGATACAAGAGGTAGATGATACAACAATTTCTATGGAAGATGGTGTACTTATTATAAATGCCCTTGAAAGTGGTAGAGAGAGTGAAAGCAATGTGGAAGTAAGCATACAACAAAATCCGTTACAAACAGGAAATTCAAATATTGTAGAATCTACAGCACCAGATGGTAAAAAATATTATACAGAAGCAGTACTTAAAATAGCAAGCCTTGGAATAGAATATCCAGTGCTTTCAGATAGCTCAGAGGAACTTTTGAAAATATCTTTAAATAGAATTCACGGACCAAGTAAAGGACCAAATGAAGTTGGAAACTACGTAATTGCTGGGCATAACTACAAAAGTGGCAAGATGTTTGGAAAGCTCCCAAATATTAAAATAGGGGATATAGTAGAATTAACAGATCTTTCAGGTAGGATGATACAATATAAAGTGTATAAAAAGTACATAGTTGATCCAACTGATGTATCTTGTACATCACAACATACAAATGGAAAAAGAGAAATTACACTTATTACATGTACAAATAATGGAGAAAAAAGACATATTATAAAAGCTGAAGCAATTTAGTAAAGAAATTACAATAAGTATCATATAATATAAATATCAAGCTTTAATGAGCTGGGCTAGTAATTTAGCAACAGAAAAATAGGAAAAGACTTTCTGTGGGATAAAACTTTCCACAGAAAGCCTTTTAAGTTTGAAAAATAAGAGGTAGGAGAAATAAAATGCAAGAAAAAGAAGCCATAAAGGTATCAAAAGTAAGCATAATAGCAAATATAGTGTTGTCATTATTTAAACTAATTGCAGGAATAGTTGCAAATTCATATGCAATGATATCAGATGCAATACATTCCGCATCTGATGTAGTTAGTTCAGTAATAGTAATAATTGGAGTGAAAATTGCAAATAAAGCATCAGATAAATCTCATCCATATGGTCATGAGAGGTTTGAATGTATTGCTTCGATAATACTTTCGGTAATACTTATCATAACAGGGCTGGGCATAGGTGTATCAGGAATAAGAAATATATTTACAGGAGAATATCAAAATTTAGAGATGCCAGGACTAATAGCACTTATTATGGCAATAGTATCAATTGTTACAAAAGAAGCTATGTATTGGTATACAAGGGGAGTAGCCAAAAAAATAAATTCAAGTGCAGTAATGGCCGATGCATGGCATCATAGGTCAGATGCATTATCATCAATTGGAAGTTTTATAGGAATACTTGGTGCAAGAATGGGATTTTTAGTATTAGATTCAGTAGCAAGTATAGTTATAACAATATTTATTGTAAAAGCAGGAGTAGATATATTTATAGAAACAGTAAAAGAACTCACAGATGAAGCATGTGATGAAGATACAGTAAACAAGATATATGAACTAATAGAAAAAGAAAATGGTGTAATGAGAATAGATGATGTAAAAACGAGAAAGTTTGGTAATAGAATATATGTAGATATAGAAATTAGTGCAGATGGAGAAAAAACACTTACAGAAACACATAAGATTGCAGAGAATGTACATGATTCAATAGAAGAAAATATGGTGCTTGTAAAGCATTGTATGGTACATGTAAATCCATATGAATAACAAATCTATATATGGTCAAGATTTTGTGATGAAATTTGAATTTAAGGTCAAGAAAATGTGATTATAGGCCAAACAAAAATCCCTCAAGAGCTTATCTTGGGGGATTTTAATTATGCTTTTGCAGCATTTAATTTTTTAGCTAAATTAGATTTTTTTCTAGCAGCTGTGTTTTTTACAATAACACCTTTTGTACAAGCTTGGTCAATTTTCTTTGTAGCTTCTACAAAAAGAGTTTCAGCAGAAGCAACATCACCTGCTTCAATAGCAGTTTCAAACTTCTTTACAGCTGTTTTATAATTAGACTTAACCATGTTATTTTGTAAAGTCTTTTTCTCAATTATCTTTGTTCTTTTAATAGCTGATTTAATATTTGGCATTTCTTGTAGCACCTCCTCTTCAAACCTTACTAAACTTATCGCATAATATCATAACACAAAAGCATTTAAAAATCAAGACATAATCTGAAAAAAGTTGAAAAAGAGTTGAAAAGGCGCGAAAGCTATGAATAGTAATGGCATAATTGATAAAATGCTATAAATCTTATGAAGATGTAGAAAACATTATTAAATGCATAGAAATAGTAGTATATGGAAATAATAAAGAAAAACAATTTTAGGTTTCATATACTATGGTTAATAACTACATAACAAATCATGTGAAACTTAACAAATTGATTAAAATTTTATTGACATTCATTCGAGCGAATGCTAAAATTAATTTACTAATAATGTTAGTAAAAAAGATAACAAAAAGGAGAGAGAAACCAATGAAAATGAGACAAGAAAAAGGAATTACACTAGTAGCATTAATTATCACGATTATCGTGCTAGTGATACTAGCAGCAGTGACAATCAATGCAGCATTTAATAGTGGAATAATAGACACGGCTGTAAATGGAGCAGTAAATTATGCAGATGCACAGAAAAAAGAACAAATAACATTTGATGATTTAGATAAAAATATACAAGATATAGTAAACAAAATAGAAGATTATAATATAGGTGGAAATAATCCTGGAACAAATCCTACCCCAGTGCCAGATACACCAACCCAAGATGGAAGTTATGATGAAGCAAAAGGGGTAAACACACCAAAAGT
>JAAVZQ010000119.1 GCA_022791735.1 Clostridia bacterium | reverse complement strand
GTTATTAATAATTACAAGAAAACCTCACCACTGTAAGAAAATGTAACGAGCAAAGCTCAAACATTTTCTAAAGTGTAGGAGTAATCTTGATAATTATTAATAGAACTACCCTACGCGGACTTCAAGTTTATTAAGCTGTGAATTGTAACTTTTTGCAAAATATGTCTATAAAAATATGATAAAAGTTATTGAGAAGTTTCAAAAAATTTGATATACTGTAAAACATGATAGTAGAAGTTATAATAAGCAGTAATGCGAAAGATTTAAATAGAATATTTGATTATAATGTACCAGAAAAGTTTGAACAAAATGTGAGGATTGGGAGCAAAGTACTAGTTCCATTTGGTACGATGAAGAAGTCACAAGAGGGCTTTGTGATTGGCACAAAGACAAGCTCGGATTATAAAGTAAAAGACATACTAAGTGTAGAGTTAAGTAGTCTTGATGAAGAGAAAATAGAACTTTGCAAACTTATGGCACATAAATATTTTTGTAATATTTCTGATTGTATAAAACTTATGTTGCCTCCAGGAACAGTATCAAAGAATATGGAAAACAGAATAAAAGATAAAGAGATGAAATTTGTCTATCTAAAAAAGGATGAGGAAGAAATACAAGAAGAGATAGATAGAAAAATCATTAAATCAGACAAGCAAATACGTACACTAGAATTTTTAATGCAAAATGACGAAGTTTTGCAATCTGAACTTGTAGATTTTGCAGATACAAGTGTATCAGTAATAAAAACACTTAAAAAAAATGGATACATAGAAATAATAGAAAAAGAAGTAAGTAGAAATCCATTTAAGAACAAGAATATCCCAAAAACAGAAAACTTAAGTTTGACAAAAGAGCAACAAAAAGCAATGAATAAAATAGAAGGAACAATAAATGATAAGATTTTCAAAGAATTTTTAATACATCGGAGTTACAGGTTCACGGAAAGACGGAAATATATTTGCAACTTATAGGGAAAGTATTAGAAAAAGGGAAAACAGCAATAGTACTTGTGCCTGAAATATCACTTACCCCACAAATGGTAGATAGATTTATTGCAAGGTTCGGAGAAGAGAAAATAGCACTTTTACATAGTAAATTATCAGTTGGAGAAAGATATGATGAGTGGAAAAGAGCGAATAAAGGAGAAGCAAAAATTGTAATTGGTGCAAGGTCAGCCATATTTGCACCAGTAAAAGATATAGGGATTATCATAATAGATGAAGAGCACGATAGCTCATATAAATCAGATATGACACCTAAATACAATGCAAAAGAACTTGCAAGATATATGGCGAAAGAAAAGAATATTCCTCTTGTATTAGGAAGTGCAACCCCAGATATAGGTACATATAATAGGTTAGAAAAAGAAAATGCTATACTTATACTAAAAGAAAGGGCAAATAATTCCATCCTTCCAGAAGTAGAAGTAATAGATATGAAACAAGAACTTGCTATTGGCAATAAGACAATGATAAGCGATAGACTAAAAGAGATGATAGAAAATAATATAAAGAACAAAAATCAAACTATACTATTTTTAAATAGACGTGGTTATTCTACATTTGTAATGTGTAGAGATTGTGGATATACTGCAACATGTAATAAATGTAATGTTGCACTTACATATCATAGAAGACAAGACAAGCTAAAATGCCATTATTGTGGATATGAGAGAAAAAACTTCATAGAATGCCCAGAATGTGGTAGTAAAAATATAAGATATTTTGGTACAGGAACACAAAAACTAGAAGAACAAATTAACAAAATGTTTCCAGAAGCAAAAACAATAATAATGGATACAGATACAGTTACCAAGAAAAATTCTTATGATGTAATTTTGAACAAATTTAAAAATGAAAATATAGATATTTTGATTGGAACACAAATGGTAGTAAAAGGACATCATTTTCCAAAAGTAACGCTTGTGCGGAGTTATAGCAGCAGATAGCAGTATGTATATACCAGATTTTAGAAGTAATGAAAGAACATTTGACATTTTGACACAGGTTGCTGGAAGAGCAGGAAGAGAAGGAAAACAAGGGAATGTCATAATTCAGACATATAATCCAGATAGTTTTGTAGTAGAATGTGCAAAAGAACAAAATTACGAAAAATTTTACAATCAAGAGATAAAATTAAGAAGTGTCTTGAAATATCCGCCATTTTGCGATATAATAAAAATCGAAGTTAGCGATTTTGATGAAAATAGAGTATCAGGTGTTATAAATGCAGTATATGAAAATTTGCTAAGTACAAATGAAAATCAAATGCAAGTTTATGCACCAATGCCTTCGCCGATAAGCAAGATAAAAGATAGATATAGGTGGAGAATAATAATTAAGTGTAAGCTTGGAAATAATATTATAAATAAAATTAATTTATGTATTAACAGTATAAAAGTGACTAATAATACAAGAATTAGTATTGACATTAATCCAAATAGTATGAGTTAATTCAAACAAGAATCAATGTCTTGCGGTGTAAATTTAAAATATAATAGTTTAAAATTTGCGTTCATCGCTCGGGGCGAGCTAATCTTCGCAGAAATTCTACGGCTATTTTATGGCACCCTTCCACAGGTATGTGAACTCTTTCCATAAAATAGCCTTAGAATTTCTAGCTAGATTACTCTACATTCGCTCTTTCCTTAAATTTTGAACTATTATATTCAAAAATGACTAATAAAAGAAAGGATAGTAAATTAAAATGGGACTAAGAAATATAAGAAAAGAAGGAGACGAGCTTCTAAAGAAAAAATCAAAAGAGGTAGAAGTAATTGATGATAAAATAAAAGAACTGATACAAGATATGATAGACACTATGCATGAGTATGATGGAGTGGGGCTTGCAGCTGTACAAGTAGGAATACTTAAAAATATTATTGTAATTGACTTATATAATGAAAAGCCTATTTTAAAACTCATTAATCCTAAAATTATAAAAACAAAAGGAGAGCAAGAAGTAGAAGAAGGTTGTTTGAGTTTCCCAAATAAATATGTGAAAGTTATAAGACCAGCAGAAGTGACAGTAGAAGCTTTAGACGAAAACGGCAAAAAAATAAAAGTTACTGGGACAGAACTACTTGCACAAGCACTTTCTCATGAAATGGATCATTTAAATGGAGTAGTACTTACAGATGTAATGCTACCAGGAACTATGGAAGTAGTAACACCAGAAGAAAAAACAGAACGAAAGAATAAAAGGAGAAAATAAATTAATGAATATATTATTTATGGGAACTCCAGACTTTGCAGAAGAAGCACTTATAAAGATATATAATGCAGGATTTAATATATGCCGGTGTGGTAACAAACCCAGATAGGCCAAAAAATAGAGGCATGAAATTTCAAGAATCAGAAGTAAAACAGTTTGCAGTAAGTAAAAGTTTAAAAATATATCAGCCAGAAAGAGTAAAAGAAAACTTAGAATTTATAAAAGAGATAAAAAGGTTAAATCCAGACTTAATATGTGTTGTAGCATATCGGAAAGATTTTACCAAAAGAAATACTAGATATACCAATGTATGGCTGTATAAATCTGCATGCATCACTTCTTCCAAAATATAGAGGTGCAGCACCCATACAATGGGCAATATTAAATGGAGATAAAGCAACTGGTGTATCTACTATGTATATGAATGAAAAAATGGACGAAGGAGATATAATATTACAAGAAGAAACAGAAATTGGAGAAAACGAAACAACAGGAGAGCTATGGGATAGATTAAAAGAGCAAGGTGCAGAATTACTTTTAAAAACAATTAAAGAAATAGAAAAAGGCACTGCACCAAGAACTCCGCAGGGGGACAACTTTACAATAGCACCAATGCTAAAAAAAGAAATGGCCAAAATTGATTTTATGCAAACAGCAGAAGAAATAAAAAACAAAGTACGTGGTCTAAACCCTATAATGGGGGCATATTCAATGTATAATAGTAAGAAAGTCAAATTTTGGAAAGTTGAAATCCTAGATGATAAAATAGACGAAAATATAGAACCTCGGAACAGTAATTTTAGCAGATGACAAAACAGGGTTATATATAAAAGTAGGTAATGGAGCTATAAAAGTGCTAGAAATACAAGGAGAAAACGCAAAAAGAATGAATGTATGTGACTTTTTAAGAGGAAACAAAATAGAAGAAAACACAAAATTTGAATAAAATGCTTGTCAAAAAATATAAAATACGATAAAATAATAACATAAGAAAATTGAGTGTTAACAAAAGTAAAATTTCCAAAGAATAGGAGGAATTCAAATGAAATTAAGAAATAAACTAAAGGATGAAAAAGGTTTAGGATTGCCAGGAATAATAATATTAGCTCTTATTTTAATATTAATCGTTGTTATAGTAGTAGGTGGAACAAAAAGCGTAAGAAGATTTATTGACAAAAATAAAGAGCAACAACCAGATGCATTAACAAAATTTGAGCAAATGAATGTAAAATAAATTATTAATTTTTCATTAAACCTTACAGAAATGTAAGGTTTTTTTCGAAAATATGTGATATAATATATTCCATAATTATATATAAAATAATATACATAATAATAGATATAAAAAATAATGAGGTATTAATATGGAGAAAAAAAGTATATTAAAAGAATTAACAATAATTTTTTGGTTATTTGTAATTGGAAGCATAGTAGGTTATATTTATGAAATGATAGTAGTATTAGTCCAAAAAGGATATTTTGAATCTAGACAAGGATTAATTTATGGACCATTTACACCAGTTTATGGAATAGGAGCAATAATTTACTATCTGACCTTAAATGCAATAAACAAGACTTATCAAAACAAAAAAACTAACTCAAAAGAGTTATGTAATAGAAAATATGCGAAAATTTTATATTATGCAAGAATATTTGCAATAACAGCAATACTTGGAGGAATTACGGAATATATAAGTTCATTTGTACAAGAAAAAGTATTTGGTACAATTTCATGGGACTATTCACATCTTTGGTTTAATCTAAATGGAAGAACTAGCCTCTTACATTGCACATATTGGGGCTTAGCAGGAATTATGTATATAGTATGTATTGTACCATTACTAAATAAATTAAGAAAGATTTTGGAAGAAAATAAATTAAATGCAGTTACAACTGTTTTAGCTATATTTATGATAGCAAATATAGCAGTTTCATGGGCTGCAGGAGAAAGACAAAGGGAAAGAAAGGAAAATGTGTCAGCAAATAGCAGATTTGACAGGTTTTTAGACGAACATTATCCAGACGAGTATATGGATAGAATTTTTGCCAATAAAAAGGAAGTAAATATAAAACCTGTAAAAATATATCCTTAAAATACCAGTAATAAAAATAGAAAATAGTACAAGATAATAATAAATGTGATTTTAAAATTCATATTTGAAAAATTAACTAAATGAAGGAGAAATATGATGAAAAGAAAAATTTTATTAATTATCTTACTATTTTCTATTTTTTGTATAAGTTTTGGATTGGCAGGTACAGTAAATGCTGCAGAACCAACTTATAGTGAAGATACAGGATATGTCTTAAATGGTTCACAAAAGTGCTTTTTTGCAAATGGTAATGAAATTACCATTGAAGCAAGAGCAGACGGTCAAGAAGGTGCAACAATTTTCTGGGCAGAAGGAACAAAAAATGTAAACGTTCCAAATGATATAAATGTATTTGGTGGAGCACACAAAGATGGTACAAATTATGAAAATACAAAAATAACAATGAATGGTGGTACAGTAAAGAATATATTTGGTGGTGGACTACATGAAAGCAATGTAGAAACAGCAAATATTACTGTAAATGGAGGAAAAATAACAGTAAGCATCACAGGAGGCGGAGCAAACATCTTTGCAAATAGTGATGCATGTGCAGATTCAACAAGACCTGCTGAAAATTCTTTAACAAGAGTAAATACAGCAAATGTAACAATAAATAATGGAACAGTAAACCTATTATATGGTGGAGGAGAAGGATACAGCTATACAGGAACTACAAACACTAAAATAAATGGTGGAACATTTGATTATGTTACAGCTGGTGGTTCAAATGGATACACAGGAAATGCAAACATAAAAGTAACAAGCGGAACAATAGGAGTAATGCAAAGTGTAAATCGCGGATCAATTGAAGCAGCAGATATGAGATTAACAGGAGGAACAGTAAACAAGCTTTATGTAGGTGGAGAAAATGATGTAAATGTTACAGGAACAATAGCTAAAGTAAATCTTGATATAACAGGTGGAACAGAAGTAGCTAACCTATATGTAGGAACAAGTGGAGGAAGAGCAATTGGAACAAATGGTGTAGATACACAAGCAGATGTAGATATATATTTAGGTGCAACAGTTAATATAGCAAATGAAGCAGAATTTGCTAATATACCAGTTACACAATATGTATTTGTAACAATAAATGATAATAGATTTGAACTAGAAAAAGGAAAAGCATTAAAAGACTTAGCAGAATTTGAAAGTATAAAAAATGTTGAAGGAAAAGAATTTGTGAAATTTACAAAAAAGAACAGTGAAGAAGCTTTTGATGAAAACACATTAATTGAAAATGATATTGAGTTAAATGCAATATACAGAGATAAGCCTGTAGCTACACCAGTTATACCAAAAGATGACACACCAAAGTCAGGTGTAAACGAAATAGATTATGTGCAAATAGCTTTATCTGTTATAGCAATAGCAACTGTGGCAGGAATATATATAGTAAAGAAAAAATAATATTATGGCGGCCGTTGGCCGCTTTTTATTGTAGGAAGACAAAACAAGAAAAGACAAGAAAAGCCAATAGTTCATATATTGACTTTAAGGTTGAATAGTGGTATAAGTTTAATTGATAGGTAAAAACACTATGAAGTTTATAAATATATTAAATGAAGGGAATAAAAAGAAAGTTTGAAAAAGAGAATATTATTAATTTTTGTAATAATAATTATTGTTATAATTATATATAAAATTTATGAAAAAAACATGTATAGTACTTTATCACAAGTAAATGGAACTATTACTTATATATCAAGTGAAATGATTTATCTTCAAGAAAAAGAAGCAGTTAATTATATGATTTATATTAATCAATTGAAAGGTGCTAAAATAAGAAATAAAAATGAACAAAAAGCGAGTATCCTAGATTTTAAAGTAGGAGATTCTATATGTGTTGTTTACAAGAGAGTGAACGACTTAGAAATGCAATTATCGCAAAAAAGAGGAGATTCTTGGACTATGGTTACAGGAACAATAAAAAGCAAGTATCCTATACTAGAAGGAATTAAACTAATTCAGAAAATATAGAATAACTAATTTAAAACCAAAAAAGACAAAAGTAATAATATTGACAATCAACTGAATAAAGTATATAAATAGGATAAAGGAGGAAACAAAATTATGAAAAAATTAAGAACAAAATTATTTATTGGAATATTTTTAAGTACAGTGTTTGCTATAGTTATTGTTAGTGGTAAGGCACAGGCAGCAAACTTAAATGGAATAGAAATTCCAACAGATGAAAAAATAATGAAATACGATGTTAGAACGAAAAAGGTGATTGAAGTAGACAATGAAGAATTGGAACAAGTGCTTAATAATTATAAAATCAAAAATGGAGATACCTATAATAAATTGAATTCTTATAATCCATTTGAGGCTAAACATTTTTCAAAAATTTCTTTTACTAAAAGTGTGCATGAAGCTTTAACTAAACAAGTAACTGACACTTCTGTTTTTCCATACAGAACTACTTGCAAAGTAAATGGTAACATCAAAAATGATAAAGTAGAAGGGACAGTAGAGGGCTCAGCTAGCCTTGTAGGACCTAACATAGCATTAACAGCAGCTCATGTTTGCTTCATAGAATACAATAAAGAATGGTATACTTATGAAAACCTTAATTTTAGACCAGGATATAATGGTAAAGATGATGATGAAAATATAGATGATGGAAATTATAAAGGTTTTTCTTCAGATTATGAACAAATTTATTTTCCTAGTTCATATATGATAAATAAAGACAAGACATATGATTGGGCTATATGTGTATTAAAGAAACCTCTTGGACATTATCTTGGGTATTTTGCACTTAAGCATTATGATAACCCTGAAGATTTGAAGCAAATTTCTGTAATGGCTACAGGATACCCAGCAGAAACAAAGTATGGATTTAATGGTAAATCACAGTGGGAATCAGGAGGAGAAGTATATGAAACAAATGATATAACATTTAAGTTTTATGGAAATATATATCAAGGATATAGTGGAGGACCAACTTGGCAAAATGATGATGAATATACTATGGTTGGAATTACTAGTCAAGCGGATGAAACATCTTCATATTATGGGCAATCTGTTATCACGAATAGACGTATTATAACATTAGTCACAAAACTCAGGGAACAGTGGTATGAGGCTAATCCACAAAGTTAGTAATGCAAAAATAGGAAGCAATAAAAGAGCGTTACGTTAAAAGGTGTATGAATGATAAATTATATAATAATAAACTATGGTATTAGTTTGAAAACAAAATGTAAGAACTATATAATGTACAAAAATATTAGGGATAAGCAAAGCTTATCCCTAATATTTTGAAAAGAAAAGTGTCAAGCATCAAAATAAACTATTGTTTTAGTTGTATGAACTATCACTTAATACAAGAAAAAATGCATATACTGCTGTTGAATCTGTGATATTGATTATGTATTTATAATTCCCTGGTGGAAATTTTCCACCAATATAGTAGATTGTGAAATCACCTTGAGGATTGTTATCAAATTTTTTCGAAACTCCAATGTCTTCTGCTTCTCCAGATAACCCAAGTATGGTGACGTTAATATTGGTTAATGAGTAGACCTTTAAAGTAATATATTTTTCTGTACTAATTGTGAAGTCCCCAGAATAAGAGGATTTATTTAAAGTAGTGTTTCCTTCAGCGATCTTCTGTACTAATTCGGAACCATCAGCCACAGGTGTAATGCCAACTTCTGTAGCACAAGATGCAGGTACAGAAGAGAGGGTTATGGATATGATTATGAGTAATGCTACAAAACCTTTTTGTAAATTCTTCATGTTTAAGACCTCCATAAAATATGTTATTGTTTATAGGCATAGGTTTTGCTAATTATAGACACTTTTCTTTTCTATTACAAAGATGCAAGTATAAAACCAACATCAGTGTAACTAAAAATATTCAAATATGCATTATTAATACATGTGGTATTTAATTATATATATTTTTTTTTAAAGCGACACAAAAAACCAAAAAAGACAAAATCTTCTTGTAAAAAAAATACATAGCTTAAAAATCCTATAAAAAGTCAAGTATTTATATTGCATGTGAGTTTTAGTAATAGTATAATGAATAAAAAAGGGGATAATATGAAAATAACAACAAAATTAACATGGGAATATATAAAGAAAAACAAACGCAGAAGTATGGCAACAATAATGCGGTATTATAGTAGTTACAATGCTAGTTACAACTGTGCTAACCCTATTTTCAAGTTACCAAGAATACATGGTAAATACAGAAAGAAACAAAGAAAATTGGGAAGCTAGATTTTCAAATATTCCTTATTCTACTGCACAAGAAATTGCAAAAGATGACAATATAAAAGAAGCATCTTTTTATCAAAGACTTGGTATATCAGAAGAGAATTTTAGCGAAGGCATTACCATATTTGGAGGAAACAGAGAAGTAAAATTTGATGTAAGAGCCTATGATGAAAATGCTTTAAAAAATGCCAATATACATATTACAGAGGGAAGATTTCCAGAAAATTCAAATGAAGTTTTGATTAGTTTAAGTGTAAGCAAAAACAATATGTTAAAACAAAAAATTAACACTGGAGATAAATTAAAAGTAACCCTTAATCGGAAAATCGCATGAATATACAGTAGTTCGGCAAAACGGAGAGCTTAGCATTTGATAGTGGTTTTATTATAAAATATGAATTAGGTGCAATTACTTGTTTTGATAATAAAAAAATGAATGATAATACAACAGTTGATGTCACCATTTTAACAAATAACATTCAGAAAATATATAAAACAACAGAAGCCTTAGCAGACAGGTTTGGACTTGTTGATTACATAAGCCCAGAGGAAAAGCTTGAAAAAGAGATGGGAGTAGTAAAGAATAATAGCACTACTACTAATAAAAAAACACAAGAAAAGTCTACATTAGATACTTCAAGTAATGGTAACACAGAATATGTGGGAGTACAGCAAGTAACGGAAGAAGAAGAAAAATTTTATCATAAATTACTTTTTGAAGGAATAAGTAATAGCGAAGATATAGAGCCAAGCCTTGAATATAATACACAGCTTTTGAATTATGCAGGTGTACTTGAAGTAGATACTGCATTTATGAAATCAATGGTCGCTATTGGAATAGCAGTAATAGCTGTTATAATGTTTGTTTCATGTGTTATGCTTTATGCAGCTTTTAAAATGACACATTCTGAAAGATTGAAAGAATTTGGAATGCTTAGTTCTATTGGAATGAACAATAAGCAAAAGAAAACTATAATAAAAAAAGAAGCTAGAATATTAAGTATAGTTGGGATTTTTGTAGGTATTCTTATAGGTCTTGCAATATCAAAACTTTTAACAAGTGGGATTAATATATTGTTAAAAAATTACATATTCGACATAATACATATAACAAGTGCAATTATGTTCGACAGACCTAGATTTTTTATGAAAGTTCCAGTAATAATATTAGTGCTTACTATTATAGTTGTATATATAGTTATTATAATATCTAGTAAGCTTTCATTAAGAAAATTAAATAAATTAAGTCCAATTGAAGCAATAAGAGGAACATCAAGAATAAAGACAAATAAAAAACAGTTAAAATCATCAAACATTATCCAAAAGCTTTTTGGAATAGAAGGAGTAGTTGCACACAAGAACATAAAAAGGGATAAATCAAGATATAGAACTATTACTATTTCTTTAACTGTAAGTATTATTTTGTTTTTAAGCATAACTGGTATTACAGAAAATTTTTATAAAAGTGATGCTTATGGTATGCTTTTACCACATTTAGAAGCAGAAGTGTTTGAGGATGAAGTAATATCATTTAATAATAGTAGTGTAAATCAACAAGATATCTATAGAGTTGCAGATTACTTAGAAGAAAATGAGTTAATTAAGGACTATTGCACATATAGCATATATAATTCCTCAGGTAGTGGGCATATGAAATTAATGCCAAATATAACTTCAAATAAAGTAAAGAAGATGATATCTGACGGAATATATACAACTGGTCAAGAAGGAGAAATATATATTCCATTTATAACTATTTGTTATTATGGTAAAGCATATAAAGCTATTCTTGAAAAAGTAGGAATTAGTGAACTTGCCGATGATGAAGTTATTTTGATGGATACTATAAAAGAAAACTCTAAGAATGAGAAGAAATTTAGATTGACTGATTATAAAGTAGGAGATAGTTATAATGTAACAATAGACGGACAAGAAAAGACTCTAAGGATTGTGGGAATTATAGAAGATTTTAATCCTTATACAGTATATAATTCACGTAATTTCGAGATATATTCTCCTACGATTGTTCAAATGGTGAACGAAAACAATATAGGAAAAAACAATTTTATAGAATTAGCAGTTTCTACAGATAAATTAAATGAAATTTATGAAAGAATGGAAACAATTTCAAATATTATAGGTGAAGAAGTTGGATGCAGAGGAACAAAACTTTTCGCAGAATCAACCAAAACACAAGAAGTCATTACAGAAGTAGTTATTAACTGCTATATATGTTTACTAAGCTTAGTGTCAGCTGTAAACATATATAACACAATATCTTCTAGCATGTTACTTAGGAAAAAAGACTTTGCTGTGCTTAAATCAATGGGAATGAGCGAAAAACAAATAAACAAAATGATGAGGTTAGAAGGAATATTCTATGGGCTTGACTCAATATTTTATGGGGTACTGATTAGCCTTGCAATACTATTTGTTATATACCCTAGAATGGGCATAGATATGATGATTTATCCATTTACAATACCTTGGCTAAACATAGGAATTTGTGTAGTAGCTGTTTATGCTGTTATCTTTGTTTCAATGAGGAATGCAAAGAAAAAGATTGCAAACAAAAATATAATAGATGAGATAAGAGAAGAGAATATATAAAAATAAAAGGCTCAAAACATATAAATTTGAAAACTATGGATATATCTTTTGATTATTAATTTTTTTTAAAAATATTGCATAAAGTATTGATTTCCTTCAAAAATTTGAGTAAAATATATAGAGGTAAAACGAAGGGAGAAAACGTAATGAAAAACGGAACAAATAAAAGTAAAAGTAAAAAAATAAAAATATTAGCATTATTAATACTAATCTTAGTAACAGTATTGGTAATAGCATTCTTGGCTTTTAGAAGTGATGAAGAATCAAAAGAATTCAAAGAATATGACGATTTGGCAGACTCAATGAATAGTGCGAGCATGGAGCCACAAGAAGCAGAGAAAACAGAAAGAATGATAAAATTAGAGGAACTACATAATGAATATCCAGATGTTGTAGCATGGTTAGAAGTTCCAGGAACAAACATGAGCTACCCAATAGTTCAAGGAAAAGATAATGACTATTATCTTGACCATACATATAAAAAAGAATATTCTGCTAGAGGTTCAATCTTTTTAGATAAGGATGTAAATTTTGATAGACCAAGCGATAACTTTTTAATTTATGGACATAGAAACCAAAGAGGTGCAATGTTTGAGGAATTATTAAAGTATGAAAAAGAGGATTTCTTCAAAGAACATAAAACAATTAATTTTACAACATTGAAAGATGATGGAGAATATGAAATAATTGCAGCTTTTCGTTCAAGAGTATACTATAAATATGAGAAAAATGTATTTAGATATTATTACTTTGTAAATGCAGAAAATGAGGAAGCATTTAATGAATATGTAAGATGTGCAAAAAGGGATTCTATGTATGATACAGGTGTAACAGCTAATTATGGAGATCAATTAGTAACACTATCTACATGTGCATATCATACAGAGGATGGAAGATTTGCGATAGTTGCAAGAAAAGTAAGAACAAATAACAATAATAATGCTGACAACAATAATAACAATAGTAACACATAATATAAATTTAACAAGCCCTATTATTATAGTAGGACTTGTTTTAAAATGAAGGGGCAAGGTTTTGGAAAGATATAAGGAAATAGAAAGAACAATAATTACAAATTATCGTAAAAAAATATGGAATAAATTTGTAAAAGGTGTTAAAGAATATAAAATGATACAAGAGGGCGATAAGATTGCAGTATGCTTGTCAGGGGGAAAAGACTCAATGCTACTTGCAAAATGTATGCAAGAATTACAAAGACATGGAGAGATAAAATTTGAGCTTAAGTTTTTGTGTATGAATCCTCGGGTACAATGACGAAAATAAGCAAAAAATAATAGAAAATGCAAACATTTTAAATATTCCAATCACAATGTTTGAAACAGATATATTTGATAGAGTGGCAAATATAGAAGATCATCCTTGTTACATTTGTGCAAGAATGAGAAGAGGTTATCTATATAATAATGCAAAAGAGCTAGGATGCAATAAAATTGCATTAGGGCACCATTTTGATGATGTAATAGAAACAATACTTATGGGAATGATTTATGGAGCACAGATGCAAACAATGATGCCAAAACTACATAGTACATTTCATCCAGGAATGGAACTCATTAGACCACTTTATTATGTAAAAGAAGCGGACATAATAAGCTGGATGAACAAAAACGAATTAGAGTTTATAAAATGTGCATGCAAAATTGCAGAAAAAAATTCATGTGAAAGTGAAGAAGGTTCAAAAAGAGAAGAAGTAAAAAGACTAATAAAAGAACTAAGAGCAAAAAACAAGTACATAGATACAAATATTTTTAGAAGTGCACAAAATGTAAATCTAGACACAATTATATCATATAGACAAAAAGACTATTACCATAGTTTTTTAGACGATTATGATATGGACGAATAAAAAACATAATACTTTGTATATTACAATTTACAACTTTTAATTTATTTAGTTGTAAATTGTAATTATTTTTTGCAAAATTTTGTGACAAAGTCATAAATGTTAAAGTCATAAATAGTATAAAGGAGGTTTAAAAGTAGGAAGTGGAAGAAATATATGAAGAATATGAGGAAGGGTTTTACTATAAAGATGGTAAATATAAAAGCGAGGATTATTCAACAGTTCGGACGAGTTTTTTCTACTTATGGAGAAAAAGGCAATGAAAATATAATGTTGGTAAATGAAGCTAAAAGAGAACTACATAAATTGAAAAAACCAGAACAAGACGTAGATAACAGTAGAGACATCATAAGAAGTATGGATTTTGATGGCGATTTTGGCATGAGATATTTTAAAATAGGAACAAGAGTAAAATCAGAAAAATATGAAGGAAGAAATTGTTATGTACTAATTGAGGGATTTGGAAAAAATTATACAAAAACATGGATAGATAAAGAAACAATGCTTCCAGTTAAGCAATTAATGGTATATACAAATAAAAGTTCAATGTTTTCACCTAATGTTGTTAATAATGTAGATTATAATAAAAAGGAGACTGAAACTGCAATTTATGAAACATTCTATAAAGTAGAATATGGAACAGTTACAGATAAAGATGTGGAAATGCCAAGTACAGAAGAATATAATGTGATTACATCCAATTGGTAGTGATAAGCCAAAAAAAGACAAGAAATGACATATTGACTTTAGAGAGGAGAAGTGATATAAACTTAATAAACAGATAAAATTTTATCAAAGAGTTTATCTGAATATTAGATGAAAGAGATAAAAAAATATGAGTATTTTGAAAGTTGAGAATTTAAGTAAAATTTATGGAGAAAAAGACACAAAAACAATAG
>JAAVZQ010000118.1 GCA_022791735.1 Clostridia bacterium | reverse complement strand
TTAAATCTATTGTGAGTTTATTTGATTTTTTAAAAATACTTACATTTGTTATTTCACAATTTAGAATTCTGCTTCTTGACTGAAAGTCTTTGAATACATCTTTTACTATTTTTACTTCATTTGTCATTTTGGTTTGCCTCCGATTTTGTACTTTTGCTATTTGTTATTTTATATCAGTAGAAAATAAAAATCAAGGTAAAAAATTATAAAAAATTAATTATTTGATATATAAATACAATTCATAGTAAATATGAAATTTTTTGTTTAAATCTTATATCAATAGTGGTATAATTATATTAGATAATTTTAGGAGATGATTATATTGTCTAGTGTTAATTCAAAAGATGAAGTTAATATTAACAAACTTTATGGTACAGATGCCACTCTTTCTAAAGAAGAGCTTTTACAAAAATATAGTGTACATGAATGTGGATTGTCCTCAAGTGAAGCTGAAATGAAGATACGTAACCTTGGCTCCAATATTATAAAACAGGCTAAATCAAAAAAGTGGTACAATTACTTTCTTGAAAGCCTTTTTACTCCTTTTAATTCTATACTTTTGGGCATTGTTTGTATACTTATTTATACTGATATTTACTTGCCTGAAGCGCCTAGTTATGCAAATATTATTGTTATTGCAATTTTAGTTACTGCAAGTACTTTATTAGATTTTTTCGAGGAATATCGTTCTAATAAGGCAGCGGAAAAATTAAAAGAATTTGTTGCAACAACTACTACTGTAATAAGGGATGGACAAGAAGTTCAAATTCCAATGGCTAATATAACTATTGGTGATACTGTTCTTTTATCTGCTGGAAGCATGATACCGGCAGACCTTAGGATAATTGAAGCCAAAGATTTGTATGTTGGGGAATCTTCTCTTACACGGTGAATCTGACAGTGTAAAAAAAACGAGTGAAACAAGTTTAAAAATTAATGAGATTGATAGTCTTTCTGATATAGATACTATTTGTTTTATGGGTACTAATGTTGTATCAGGTAGTGCCAAGGGAGTTGTTATAAAAATAGGAGATGCAACATATTTTGGTAAAATTGCTCATACTTTGACTTCATATAAACCTAAAACTGCATTTCAAAAGGGTATTGAAGATATTAGTCGCCTTTTAATTCGTTTAATGGTTATTATGATACCTATCGTGTTTCTTCTAAATTCTTGGAAACATGATATTATAACCGCTTTTACTTTTGCTGTTGCAATTGCTATTGGTATCACTCCTCTTTTGCTTCCTGTAATACTTTCTTCTAGCCTTTCTAAGGGTGCGGTTAGGATGTCTAAGAAGAAAACTATTGTTAAAAAGTTGGATTCTATACAAAATTTTGGTGCAATGAATATTTTGTGTACTGATAAAACTGGAACTTTAACTGAAGATAAGATTGTTCTTGAAAAGTATTTGAATATCCAAGGTGAGGAAGATTTAAGGGTTTTAAAACATGCTTTTTTGAATTCATATTTTCAAACTGGTTTAAAAGGAAATATTGATGAAGCAATTATTAACCGTGGCTTAGAAAATGATATGCAAGGTTTTAAAGATAAATATAAGAAAATTGATGAAATTCCTTTTGATTTTTCTCGTAGGCGTTTGTCTATTGTTGTAAATGATGGGACTAAATCACAGCTTATTACTAAAGGTGCTGTTGAGGAAATTCTTAGCATCTGTACTATGGTTGATTATAAAGGTGAAGTTTCAAATATTACAAAGGAAATAAAAGATAATATTAGGAAGATAAGTAAATCGTTAAATGAAGATGGTTTGAGGGTTATTGCTGTTTGTCAAAAAAATGATATTACAGGTATTCAAAATTTTAGTGTTTCTGATGAAAAAAATATGGTTTTGCTTGGCTTTATTGGATTTTTAGATCCACCAAAGGAAAGTGCAAAAGAGTCTATCGAGAAGTTAAATAATGCTGGTATTCGTGTCATTGTTTTAACTGGAGATAATGCAGAGGTTACAAGAGCTGTTTGCGATAAGGTAAATATCAATTCTAAAAATATTGTGCTTGGTAATAAAATAGATAAACTTTCTGATGTGGCTGTTTTGAGATTGCTTAAGAAAACTAATATATTTGCTAAACTTTCTCCTATTCAAAAGGCTAGAATTGTTAGACTTCTTAGAGAAAGTGGTAATGTAGTTCGGTTATATGGGTGACCGGAATTAATGATAGTCCTTCTCTTACAAATTCTGATGTTGGTATTTCTGTTGATAGTGCTGTTGACATTGCAAAGGAATCTGCTGATATCATACTTCTTGAAAAGGACTTAAATGTTTTACTTGATGGTGTAACTGAAGGCAGACGTACTTTTGCAAATTTGATGAAGTATATTAAACTTGCAACAAGTTTTAACTTTGGAGAGGTTATATCTGTAATTATTGCAAGTGTGCTTCTTCCATTTCTTCCTGAAACACCTATACAGCTTCTTTTAGAGGGATTATTATATGATATTGGCCAAATGACTTTACCTTTTGATCATGTGGATAAAGAGTCTTTGGAAAAGCCAAAAAAACTTTCTATAAAGAGTTTAAAGAATTTTATGCTTTTCATGGGGCCTCTTAGTTCTGCTTTTGATTTAATAGTATTTGCTATGTTATGGTTTGTGTTTAAAGTAAGAGATGTTGCTACTTTCCAGACAATTTGGTTTAGTTATAGTATTACATCAAACTTAGTTGGTATGCATATTATTAGGACTGCAAAAGTACCGTTTTTCCAAAGTAATGCACACAAAGCAGTGTATATATCTTCTATTTCTCTAATAATTGCAGGTATTGCTATACCATTTACTTTTCTTCGGAAATTTGGTTGGGCTTGTGCCTATTGCTTTAAAATATATTGTTTTGATTTTTTATGTTACAATTCTCTACTCTATTGTGGCAATTTTCGCAAAACGTGTTTATATTAAAAAATATGGAGAATGGATTTAATTAAAGAAAGGAGCAGGTTTTTATCTGCTCCTCTATTCTTATACATTCTCATTTCTTATCTCATCTATTATATTTTGCCTTTTTATTGTACTTTTTGCTGTCAACATTGCAATGAATGTTATGATATATGTTACTATAATACTTATTGCAATCTGTATCCATGGTACTTCAAATGTATATAGATTTGTATTTTGCATTTTTGTAAACATTAAATATAATATCATCATGCTTATTAGTAGACCAT
>JAAVZQ010000117.1 GCA_022791735.1 Clostridia bacterium | reverse complement strand
GCAGTGAAAATCCCTTTTACTCCTGAACACAGTGCATACCTTATGGCTTCTATGTCTTTTTCATTTCCTATCTCATCTGCAATTACAACTTTAGGCGCCATACTTCTAACTAGCATTTCTATTCCAATATGTTTTGTTACATTATTTAAAATATCAGTCCTTATACCTAAGTCATTTTGAGGAACTCCCCTATACATAGCTGAAATTTCGCCTCTTTCATCTACTACTCCAACCGTTTGTCCTTTGAATAAACCTATACCATTACTAATATTTTTAGCTAAATCTCTAATTATTGTGGTTTTTCCCGTTCCTGGTGGTCCTACTATTAAAGTATTATGAACCACCTGTTTTTCTAAATCTAAAACATATCTTAAAATTTCCTTTGAGCTTCCATCTACTTCCCTTGCAATTCTAAAATTCAAACTGTATATATGCGATATATTTTTAGTTTCTCCCTTCTCTCCCACAACATCTCCTGTAATTCCGAACCCTATGGCCTCCGATTAGCCGTAATATATCCGACCACATATTTGATTTTGATAACTGTATATAGAATTATCACATAACCTTTGTAATATTTCTAGTATTTCCTCTTGATTAGGTCTATAGCTTAAAACAAGCTCTCTAGCTGAAAGTTTTAAGATAATAGGCTGATTTGCCCTTATTCTAATTTCTTCTAAATTATCTGAGAAATTTTGTTTAATTAAATCTGCAATTTTGTTTGGAAAAAAATTTAAAATATCTAACATATACTTGTCCTTTTCATTTGTTTACTATTAATAATATATGCTAAACAGAATAAAAAAGAACAAAAAACTTACTGCTATTATTACAGTAAGCTTTTTATTAATATTCTTCTTATGGTGCAAACAAAAATTAGTATATTGCAAGGCATTCAAGAAAGAAATACCGGAGACGTACTAATGTACGTTGAGGATTTTCTTTCGCAGAATAACGCCGCAAGATGCTGATTTTTGTTTGTATCTATTCGTTCCAGTTGTGGAAAACCTCCGAAACATCATCTAATTCATCCAATTTTTCAAGAAGTCTTTCCATTTTCTCTACACCCTTTTCATCTAAATCTACATAAGTTGTAGGTACCATTTGAATTCCTGCTTCTAAAAAGCTTAATCCCTTTGCTTCTAATGCTTCTCTCACGTTTGAAAAATCATCTGGTGCAGTTGTAATCTCATAAACCTCTTCTTCAGCTGAAAAATCTTCTGCACCACACTCTAATGCAAGCATCATAAGGTCATCTTCTGACATATTTGCAGTTTCCTTTTCGATTACAATTACTCCTTTTCTGTTAAACATATATGAAACGCATCCAGTTGTACCTAAGCTTCCTCCTGCTTTATCAAATACATGTCTTACATCTGCTGCTGTTCTATTTCTATTATCTGTTGTTGCATTTACAATTACAGCAACTCCATTTGGTCCATATCCTTCATATACAATCTCTTCATAGTTTTCGTTATTTCCTGCTCCTGCAGCTCTTTTTATTGCATTATTTATTGTATCATTTGGCATATTTGCTGCTTTACATTTTGCAATTACATCTTTTAATTTTGAATTACCAGCAGGATCTGGCCCTCCTTGTTTTACTGCAATTAATAATTCTCTTCCAAGTTTTGTAAAGATTTTTCCACGTGCTGCGTCTGCTTTTCCTTTTTTTGCTTGAATATTGTGCCATTTACTATGTCCTGACATGATAAATTCCTCCTTTATTTGTTATAAATACTTATTAATTATAGCATATATCATTAACTTTGTGTAGTATTTTTACAAATATTTTTTTCATAATCAATAATTGTTATAATATCATAAACAATAGCGATTAACAATATAAAAAGAAATATTATAGTTAATATTTAAAACTCCTTTTTTTCATATATTTTATATGAAATATTATAAGATACTTTATAAACAAGAGCTGTAAATCCTGCAAATATCAAAGGCATAAGTGCTTCAATTTTCATTGTTTCTATATCTAATCTCTGTACCCAATAAATTAATCCACCTACTAAGAGAGCTCCTATAACAAATAAGATTACCATTACTAGAAATATTTGCATTCTAGCCTTTTCTGCTCCAAACCTATATATACAAGGTATTTGTATTGCTTCAACAATGCTCATGCCTAATATTCCACCTAAAGCCTGAACTATAATTTCGATATCATATTCTTTTGCAAAAATACTAGAAATTATAAAAGCAAGTAGTATTCCTAATATTCCACCTAAAATAGTTGCACATATTGTAAGAATATATTTTGAAAGTACAATTTCTTTAGAACTTATTGGTAGGCTTTTGATATATCTATCTGCCTTTGCTGCTTCATCATAGTTAAAACTGGCTATACTAAACATTCCAAATCCTAGAGTAATCATGATAGGAAGCATATTAAATATTCCTTCTCCTCCACCACTTGTATATTGTAAAATTGGAGTAATGCTAAATATCACTATAAAACTAATCAAAGTCTTTCTATATGTTTTGAGTTGCAACAAATCTTTTATAATTAATCCTTCTATTTTTGGATTTTTACCAGAAGTTATCTTCATACTACTTTTCCCCCTTAATATATATTATCATTATGTCTTCTATTCTCGGCTTATCTATCACTTCTATTTTATATTTTTTCTTAAATTCTTCCTTGTCTTCTACTAAAACATCGTACTCATATTTATTTTTCTTAAATCTTATATAATCATTTTTATCTATTTTAGCAAACTCCTCACTTTCGCATTTTGCAATTCCGCATTTTATCAAGGACTTCATCTCTTGTTTTGCTTAGCACAATTTCTCCATTATTTATAAAAGTTATATAATCGGCAATGCTTTCTAAATCTGATGTAATATGGCTAGATACAAATATTCCATGCTCCTCATCTTGTATAAATTCTTGGAAAATATCTAATATCTCATTTCTTGCAACTGGATCTAGTCCAGAAGTTGGCTCATCTAATATTAAAAGCCTTGGGCGATGTGCAAGAGCTACTGCAATTTTAAGTTTCATTTTCATACCACTTGAGTATTCTTTTGATATTTTATCTTTTGGTAAATTAAAATCTTCTATATACTTAAAAAATAACTCTTTATCCCAATTTTTATAGATATTTTTCATAATTGAATTTATATCTGTTGGATTTAAATATTCAGATAAAAAACTGTCATCTAAAACAACTCCAATATCTTCTTTTATTTCATTTTCATGTTCTTTAACATCTAATCCAAATATCTTTATAATTCCATCACTTGTATTTACTAGATTTAATATAGACTTAATAGTTGTACTTTTTCCTGCACCATTTTCTCCAACTAGCCCCATAATACTGCCCTTAGGTAGTTCGATATTGATATTTTTCAAACTAAATCTGTCATAACTTTTACACAAATTTTTAACTTCTAATATATTTTCCATTTCATTCCTCCTCATATAATATATCTAAAATATCTTTTATCTCTTTTTTTGATATTTTACTAATTTTAGCAATAGATACAGCTGTATCTATCAAATTTTCTATCTTTTGCATTTGTTCTTCTTTAATTATCTGAACATTTTTACTCGCAATATATGTACCTTTTCCCGGAATTGTCTCTACATAGCCTTCCCTTTCTAGCTCTTCATAAGCATTTTTTGTAGTTATCACACTTATTCTTAAATCTTTTGCTAAGTTTCTTATTGATGGCAATAAATCTCCTGTTTTTAGCTCATTAGACACTATCTTGTTTTTTATTTGTTCCTTGATTTGTTCGTATATTGGAGTATTGCTTGAATTACTTATTATTATATACATAACCCCTCCTTGTTGGTGTGTATATACAGTATATACAGTTTAAATAAAAAAGTCAATACCTTTTTGATAAAAAAAGAAAGTAACTCTTTTAGATGTTACCTTCTCAATTATTAAAATATTTCTTATTTAGCTATCTATTCTACTAACAACTACAGTTCCGTCTCTATTTAAAAGTGGAGTTAGTCCTCCAGCATATCCTTCTTGCCAAAATAGATAATTTACACCTGTTTCAGTATCTACAATTATCTTTCCTGACTTTAAAATCCCTTGTGCAGTTTTTGTCTCAAATCTCTTGTTTGCCATAATGCT
>JAAVZQ010000116.1 GCA_022791735.1 Clostridia bacterium | reverse complement strand
GTAAATGATAACTATATATTAAAAAATAATAACTATATATTTAATAATATAAATATTACTAAAGGTGATGTTCTATTATTGATGAAAAAAGTATTGTTCAAACGAGGAAATGTAGTATGGATAGATTTTGGCTTTAATATAAGTAATGAATTTGGAGGAATGCATCCTGCCATAATATTGAAAAATTTTAATAATGAATTGTTTGTTTTGCCAGTATCCTCTAAAGAGCCTAAAGAATATATGAAAATAGAGCAAGAATATAAAAATGGAAAAATTACATTTGAAGAATGTGAAAAGAAAAAAAGTAAAATTACAGAAGTGATACAAATAGACAGCATATATAGATTTAAAGATATGATTAGATGGGCTAATATTACAAGAATGAAAAAAGTAAGTATATTAAGATTAAATTTTAATGGTACTATTGGCAAAATTGATGGAAGATATTTGAGCATAATTAATGAAAAGATAGGTTTGGAATTTTTTGAATAAAACATTGACTTAATGCGTAAAATATAGTATTATAGTATTATAGAAAGTAATCAATTAAGATTGCTGTGGGAGGAACGAAAGTTCCAGTAATTGCTATGGGAGGCAACTAGTTAGAAATAATTAGTTGCCAGTTTTTTTATCTTTATGAGAAAATTTTTAATGTTAAATGGACAGGTTTATGAAAGATTAACAAGTATGGAATACAAATTATTAGAACACGATAAAAAATTTGACGAAGTTTTTAATAGGCTTCAACTGGAAGAAAACATTAAAAAGGCAAATAACAAGATTTTAATTATAGACAATTATATTGATGATAGTGTTTTGAAAATGTTAGGTAAAAAGAAAAAATATATAGTAAAAAACAGATTGAGTTATTTATACATCTAATTTTACAGTTAATCAAGGGAATGCATATTTACTGAGATAGTTTGTATGGATTTATTAGAATACTGTTTCAGTTTTTGGAAATAATATACAATATGAATAAGTTATTATTAATTAGAAATGCTAAACTATTTCAGGGAGAAAAATATTTGAATAAAAAGAAACAATATTTTGAAGGGTGGTACTTTAAGAATACAACTCTTCAAAATGGAATTGCTTTTATTCCAGGAATTAATATTGATGATGTAGGAGCCAAAGCTTTTATACAGGTAATCACTAAAAATAAGTCATATTTTGTAAATTATGATATTAAAGATTTTGAATATGCTCATAGTCCTTTTTGTGTTAAAATTGCCGATAATAGTTTCTCAGACAGAAATATTATTATAAATATAGATGATGAGGCACAAAATCTTAAAATACACGGAAATATAGAATATTCTAGTAGCAAGAATATTCATACTAATGCTTTTGCCCCAAATATTATGGGACCTTTTTCATATATTCCGTTTATGGAGTGCAATCATGCCATTATTAGTATGCAAAATACTATTAATGGCTATATAAATATAAATAATGAAACTATTTCTTTTGATAATCATAGAGGTTATATAGAAAAAGATTGGGGATGCTCATTTCCAAAATCTTATATTTTGTGTCAAGGTAATAATTTTCAAAAAAGAGATGCTAGTTTTATGTTTTCAATAGCAGATATACCTTTTAAGTTGTTTTCTTTTAAAGGTTTATTTGTGTTCTTTTGATAGATAACAAAGAATTTAAGTTTACTACTTATAATAATGCTAAACTAATAGAATGCATGATTAATGAGGAATCATTTAGCATAACTTTCAAAAAAGGATTATATATTTTGAATGTAAAATCAAAGTATAGTAAAGGTCTTAAATTAGCAGCGCCAGTTAAAGGAAGTATGGCAAAAGAGATTTTTGAAAGTATTTGTGCATCAATTACTGTAACTTTAAAAAAGGGAAAAGAAATTATTTTTTGTGATACAAGCAATATGTGTGGATTGGAAATAGTTGAAAATTAGGATAAATTATAGCATATTAGATATATCTAATCAATACTAGTTATAAATTTACGAGATTATGTTCTATTAATATTGTATGTCTCTAAATGCCATTTTCTTATGTTTATAGGGCTCTTATTTTTTATTTAACTCTATGTGCATATAGTCATTATTGATAGTATAATAAATAAAAAAAGATGAGGTTAATATGAGAAGTAAAAAAGCAAAATTTATAGGAACATTCAACAATATTATACAAAGAAGGAGAAAAACTTGATGTCAAGTGTAATATAGCAACTACATATATAATAATAAGATGTGTAGATAAAGAATTAACTAATAGAACAAAAATATTTCAAACACAAGAAAAGATAGATGAAGAACAAGTAGAATTTACAATTGATTTTAATAATGGAACTAAATTACAGATTTATGAGCCAGACAATAATTCCACAAGTAGTATATATGGAACTGTCATAATTGATTGAGTAGGAAAAATAAATCTCAAAATCTTTTCTATATTATTTAGCAATGTCAAATTCTACTGAAAAATATATTTCATTACCTTCATTGTCATATACATGTTTTATTAATCTATAAGAACCTTTATTTAAATTTCCATATAAATCACTCCAATCAATATTTTTTTCAATTTTTCCTGTTTTATCAACATTATATGCTATTGCTAAAAAGGTATAGTTCTTGTTAATAATATTTGATTTTTTCCAACTATTATTTACCTTTTTATCTATTCTAAACCACTCGTCATAAATATAAGGCTTTTCATTATCATCTATAATAATAATAGCAGCACCAGATGGTGTTAGCGAATCTTCTTTAATTGTCATTTTTACTTTTTCAATACTTCTTTCGTTATTATTAGGTGGAACATCATTATTGGGTGGGACATTTAAACTAGAAACATTTGAGTTTTCCGAGATACTATTGTTTTGTTTATTTCTTGTCATAAAAAGTATTTCTTCTAAAATAATAAAAACTAAAAGAATACATAATAATATTATTATTGTTTTTTTCATATATTTTTCCTCCTTATGTAAAAGAATATCATGAAATATTATATTTAACAAGATAGAAATAATTAGTTGCAAGTTTTAATTTTATGTTATAGAATATATGTAATATAACTAAGAAAGGGCAAATTATGAAACCAATAAATATTTTTGATTTTGATGGAACTTTAACTACTGAAACATGGCCTAAATTTTGGGTTTGGGTTAAAAAGTTTGGATATAATGGAGAAGAAAGAAATGAAGAATTAGAAAATGCACTCGCTGAATATAGGAAAACTCATATAGGGAACTCACTTGAAACATTTTTTGCATTTTTTCATGATTTACTTGTAGGAAATAATGTAACTCTCTCATATCAAGAACTTATGGAGGGGGAAAGATATATTGAATACAATCCAGGACTAGAGAATTTTATACAAAAATCATTAGTTAGAAATTATATAGTTTCTGGAGGTTTGAAAGAATTCTTAGAAAATTTGCAGATAGCGAAGCATTTTGCAGGAATTTATGGCACTCCATTGCAACATAATGGAGCAGGTCTAATTTCAGGGATTGGTACAATAATGACTGATGATAAAAAAATACTTGCAATTCAAGATATATTGAGATGTAATAATAGAAAGGAAAATGATTGCAGTAATGTATATTATATAGGAGATGGATATAGTGATAAGATTGCTATGGAATTTGTACATAATAATGGAGGAAAAGCGGTTTTTGTTCATCAACCAAGTCAAAGTGATGAATTTTATGAGTATAATAACAAAATTTATGAGGAATTAAATGCAGATGGAATAGTAGATTTTCGCTGCGTTGCTGATTATAGAAATGGTAGTAGACTTTCAAATATATTGCAATCAAATAGAGAATAAATAATTATTTTATTATGTGAGCCTAAATGGTTGGGGAGAGTTCAAAACAGCTTTCTTTTTCTTTTTTAGCTAGTTCGTAATTTTACTTTCAAATTTTTCTTAAATTTTTTTATTTTTACGCTTGACATCATATTAAATTTGTGTTATATTATTTAAAGTAATTTGTAATGCTCCTTTAGCTCAGTTGGTTAGAGCAACCGGCTCATAACCGGTAGGTCCAAGGTTCGAGCCCTTGAAGGAGCACCAAGATTTGTAAGTCCTATAAAATATTGATTTTCAGTATTTTATAGGACTTATTTTTAATGACTTAATAAAAAGTTATGTATGTTGTTTTATTTTAGTTTTTATAGTATAATAAAATTGTACAAGGGGGGAATAAAATGTTAAAATTACTAAAAAAAAACAAAATAGTAGTATTTAGTACTATTACTATTACTATAGTTCTTATAATGATTATAGGTATAAATAAATTGTATTGCAATACGAGAAAAGTAAATATTAATAATGTAGATGATGTATATATTAATTATTATTCATATGAAGATTCTGAGAAACCAATAATCACTTTTAAATTAGAGAGTGAAGAGACCAAACAAAATTTAATAAAAGAACTAAATAATCATAGGTTTATAACATATGGTACATCACCAGATGGAGATGGATATGAGGTGGTTTTAAATGAGAATACAAAGATATGTTTTGGATATGAACGTGAATATGGAAAAGCCTGTTGGTTAAAAAATAATAAAGAGCATTGTCGCACCACTGTTGTTAGTTACGGAGATAGATTTCATATTGAATTTCCTGTAGATACTGCACTTCAGATAATAGATGAGACTGAAGCAAGATTAGCAAAACGCATCGAAACGTTTAAATCAGATAAAATTACAATACAAAAAGGTGATAACATTTTGGAATTAAATGAAGTGGAAAGAGAAGTATTACTAAGAGGATTTAGTACCTATATAGAAATAGACGATAATTTGATAGATGGAGAATTAGAATGCATAATAGATTTTAATAATGGAAATAAAATGCAGATTTATAAAAATGCTAAATTTAATAATTTTAATCCATACAAAGAAGTTAGATTTGGGAAAATTATAAATGAAGAAAAAAGCATAATTGTACAGATACCATTAAACATGTTATACTGTATTAATTAGTATGATTACATAAGAAGGAGTGATATATATGTTAGAAGGTATAGAGGTGCTATGCCATAGTAGTATAAGGATGAATAGAGGAAAAGTAATTTACATAGATCCATATAAAATACAGCAAAATTATAATGATGCTGACATAATTTTTATAACTCATAACCATTATGATCACTATTCAAAAGAAGATATTGATAAGGTAAAAAAAGCTGAAACAATTATTGTAGCAACTGAAGACCTATTTGATAGACTACTAAAAGATGGGTTTAGTGAAGACAAAATAAAAATTATAGTTTCAAATAATGTATACAAAATGGATGATATTACATTTGAAGCAGTACCAGCGTATAACACAAATAAATTATTCCATCCAAAGAAAAATGGTTGGGTAGGCTATATATTAGAGATAGAAGGTATAAGATACTATATTGCAGGAGATACAGATATTACAGAAGAAAATAAAAAGGTAAAATGCAATGTGGCATTTGTACCAGTTGGTGGGACATATACAATGAATGCAAAAGAAGCTGCAGAATTGGTAAATACCATAAAGCCTGAGATTGCAGTACCTATACATTATGGAAGTGTTGTAGGAACTAAAAAAGACCCAGAAAAATTTATCAAATTGTTGAGCCCAGAAATAGAAGGGGTAATTTTAATGAAATAGCATGGCATAATTTTATAAAAGTGTAATATGCAAATATAAAATAAAATGTTTGACAAAATAGATAAAAAGAGGTACAATAAATATGCTATATATTAAATATAGCGACATTACTTTAAGGAGATCCCTAGCCTAATATGTGTAAAAGAATTAAAGTAGGGTATTTTTGAAGAGGAGTTCTCTAGCCTAAAAGTAGAGAGTGTAAGAGTAGGGGAGGTTAACTTCTTCTACTCTTTATTGTGAAGTAAAAAATTATGTTTAGAGAGAAAATATGAGAGAAAATAGTTTGAGATTATATAAAATAGATATTAATTATATAAAATACTTATATTCTTTTGATAATAGGGTTCAGTTCAATCCAAATAATGATGATGATTATTCAGCTAAAAGGCCATATTTAGGTGTTATTTTAGAGATAAATAATTTTGAGTATTTTGTGCCACTAGAACACCCTAGGCTTGCACATCAAAAGATGAAAAATAATATTTTTCTATTTAAGATACATAGCGGGAAATATGGAATACTTGGTTTTAACAATATGATACCTGTAAATAAGGAACAATTGGTAGATTTTGACATAAATGAAAAAAGTGAAAAGTATAAGCAAGTGTTGATTAGCCAATATCATTTTTGCAATAAACATATTGAAGAGATACGAAAAAAGGCAATGGCTACATACTGTAAAAGAGAATGTAATAATTTTTTGAAGAAGATATGTTGTGATTTTAGACTACTAGAGGAAAAAGCGATACAATATAAAGAATGATTGTACATAAATAGATGTAATTTGTATAAAATATAGTATATTTATTGTAGTACATGACTTGACAGATATAGCATAAAAATAGTATAATAAATATAACAAAATCAAGGTGTTTCACAGCCTTATAATTGAGAGAGTTATAAATCGGGTGTTTCACAGCCTTATAATTGAGAAAGTTAAAATCAAGAGAAGGTATCCAAAAGTGATATCTTCTCTTAATTTTTTAGGAGGATAAGATGAAGCTAAATTTATATAGTGTAAGTGACCAATATATAGAATATTTGAGACAATTTGATAATAAAATCTATGATAATAAAGAAGAGATAAGAACTCATGAAAGAAAATATGTAGGTGTTGTTTTAACTGTGAATGAATTTAATTATTATATTCCAATGTCATCTCCTAAAAAAACAGACTATATAGATATTGATAAGAAAATTATTAGAAAAGATACAAAAACTATAATAAGAATACATGAAGGAGACCGTTTATATGGAACTTTAAGAATTAGCAATATGATACCTGTACCTATAACAGAATTAGAGCCATATATTTTATCAAATGAAACAGACTTGAAGTACAAAGAATTAGTGCTTGGAGAATTGAGGTACATAAATAACAACAGTAATAAAATTGTAAAATATGCGAAAACTGTTTATAAGCAAAAGGTTAAAAATATAGATATAGGATATATAAAACAGACTGTGGATTTCAAATTGTTAGAGGAAAAACTAAGAGAATGGAATGAAATATAGCCAATAGAACTAGGAGAAAAATATTTGCCTAGTTCTATTTTTGTGTCGAGTAATAGATATTTTCTCACATATTTAAAAATTATTTCAAAAAATGTAGACTTTTATAAAAAAATAATATAAAATAAAGAAGTAAAAATGCCTAAAAGAAAAAGGGGGCGAAAAAGCGATGCTAATAGAGAAAATAGTTTTTACTATTTTAGCTATATATTTACTTATAATGACATTTTTTAAATTCATAAAAAAAATGGATAAAGTCTATATTTCTATATTAATGGTAGAGCTTTTAGGGCTTATATTAGGCATACTTGAAATAGTATTCGATTTTAATTTTAATATATTTATGAAAATCATAAAGTATTTATTCTCAGTAGCACTTCCAATTGCAATCATATTAATAGAACGTAAAGGCAAAAACTTTTCGGAGTATATATACATGCTTCTTGCTAAATTCTATGATTTTACCCGGAAATAGTAAAAAGAAAAAGGATTTATGGCTTATGCTTGTGGACAAATACCCAGATAATGCTTTTGCGCATCGTATGCTTGCAGAGATTTACGAAAAAGAAGGTGGAATGAGAAAAGCAATAGATGAATATGTGAAAGCTGTGGATTTGAATAAAAAAGATTATAATTCTTACTATAAAATATCATTTTTATTGAACGAATTAGGCAAAAAAGAAGATGCAACAGTAATGCTTAATAATTTGCTTAGCAAAAAGCCAGATTACATTGATGCAAGTATTTTGCTTGGAGATATATATTGCTCACAAGAGATGTACAAAGAAGCTTTAAATGTATATACAATGGGACTTAAACATTCGCCAAATAGCTATGATTTATATTACAACATGGGTATGGTATATACGATGTTAAATGACTTCCAAAGTGCCAAAATTTGCTATGAGAAGGCAGCCACAATAAATAGTCTAGCATATCATGCATACTATGCTTTAGGACAAATAAATTTAATAGAAATGGATTTAGACGAGGCAGAGAAGTATTTCAATAAATGCTTAGAAGATAAAGAGCAGGAACCAGATGCATATTATAAATTAGGAAAAATATACATGTTAAGAGGCGACCATGATAATGCAGTAAATTTTGTTAATTTAGCGATAGAATTAGATAAAAATTACATAAAAATTGCAAATCAAGAGCCTATATTTATACCAGTAAAAAGTAGGTTCCAAATGCCAATAATTGATGAAGAAGATATTAAACCAAGAAAAACAAGTCATACAAAAAAAGAGAAAAAAGCAATGGAGCATTTGGATAAAACATATGGTGTAGTTGGAAATATGAATTTACACAAATTAAAACCAGGCAAAATCAAAGACAGGGAAAGAGAAAGATAAAAAAGTGTATCACAGCTTTTGAATATTGTCTGTCCTGCAACGGGGATTAATTAATAATTTTTCGAAAATCTCCCCCCTTAAGAAAATGTAATTCGCAATGCTCAAACATTTTCTAAAGCGTAAGAATCATCGAACAAATTATTAATTGAAATCCCCTGCGCGGACTTTTAAGCTTTACTAGCTGTGAATAGTAATTCATTAGTTTTAAAGTAGGAGGTAAGAAATGAATATATTTCAATCAATAATTTTAGGAATAGTCCAAGGACTAACAGAACTTTTGCCAATTTCAAGTTCTGCACACTTAAACTTAATACCTTGGATTTTTAATTGGGAGATACCAGAAAGTTTCGATATAGCACTACATTTAGGAACTTTACTTGCAATAACAATATTTTTCTTTAAAGACTGGCTAAAGCTTATAAAAGGCGGATATGACAGTGTATTTAAAAAGAAAAAAAGTACAGAAGGGAAGCTATTTTGGTACATAGTAGCAGTTACAATACCAACAGGGATATTAAGCCTAGTACTAGACAAACTTTCAGATATAATATGTGAAAAGTTTGGAATAGAAACTCCGTTAATTGCGGTAGCATTAATAGTACTTGGTATAGCTTTATACATTGTTGACAAAAAAGCAAAATCAAATACCTCACTTGAAGATATGACTTTTAAGCAATCATTTCTAATAGGTATATCTCAAGCGATAGCTGCTGCATTTCCAGGCACTTCTAGGTCTGGTATAACGATGACAGTTGCAAGAGCACTTAAAGTAGACAGAGAAAGTGCAGCAAAATATTCTTTCCTATTATCAACACCTATCATTTTGGCTGCAGTAGCCGTTAGCATTACAGATTTTGAATTTACAATAGAATTCTTTATGGGAATACTCTTTAGCTTTATAGTGCGGAATAGTGGTAATAAAGTTCTTACTAGAGTACTTGAAAAAAGGAAGCTTCAAAGTATTTGCCATATATAGAGTTATATTAGGTATAGCTATTATGGCTATATGGTTTATAAGATAACAATAAAATAAAAGAAAGGAAGGTTTATTATGGAACCAATCAAAGTATCACACCCATTACTTGAACACAAACTTGCAATATTAAGAGATAAAAAAACAGGAACAAAAGAATTTAGAGAGTTAATTTCAGAGATAACATTATTTTTATGTTATGAGGCAATGAAGGATGCCAAAACTCATGAGGTAGAAGTTGAGACACCACTTGTTAAGACAAAGGCATTAATGATAGATGAAAACAATTATGTATTTGCACCAATTATAAGAGCAGGAACAGGAATGATAGATGGTATTGTAAAAATGATACCAAATGCAAAGATAGGACATATTGGACTTTATAGAGATGAAGAAACAGCAACACCAGTTAGATATTACTATAAAATGCCAGCAGGAATTGAAAATAAAGAGGTAATAATAATAGATCCAATGCTTGCGACTGGTGGTTCTGGTATGGACGCAATAACACTTCTAAAAGAAGATGGTGTTAAAAAAATAAAATTCTTAAGCATAATTGCAGCACCAGAAGGATTAAAGAAACTTACAGAGGCTCATCCAGATGTACAAGTATATTGTGCAGCAATTGATGAAAGACTAAATGAAGTACACTATATAGTTCCAGGACTTGGAGATGCAGGAGATAGAATATTTGGAACAAAGTAAGGAGGAAAGTATTTTGAAAATAACTGATATAGAAGAGTTAAAAGAAAAGGCAAATGATATTAGACGTGGTATCATTGAAGCTGTATATGGAGCAAAGTCAGGACATCCTGGAGGTTCACTTTCATGTGCAGATATACTTGCAGTTTTATATTTTAATCAAATGAATATAGATAAAACAAAGCCAAGAGATGATGCAAGGGATAGATTTATACTATCAAAGGGACATGCAGCACCTGCACTATATAGCACTCTTGCAAATTTTGGATATTTTGATGTAAAGGAGTTAACTAATCTAAGGCATTTAGATAGCAATTTACAAGGACATCCAGATATGAACAAAATACCAGGAGTAGATGCAAGTACAGGCTCACTTGGACAAGGACTTTCTATTGCAAATGGTATGGCAATGAGTTCAAAACTAAATAGCAAAGGAATTAGAGTTTATTGCTTATTAGGAGATGGAGAAATAGAAGAAGGGCAAATTTGGGAAGCTGCAATGACAGCTAGTCATTATAAACTAGATAATTTGTGTGTTATAGTAGATAACAATAATTTGCAAATAGACGGAACTATTGAAGATGTTATGAGCCCATATCCAATAGATGAGAAGTTTAGAAGTTTTGGATTTAATACTATAAATATAGATGGACATGATATTTCTCAAATTATTAAGGCGTTTGATATGGCAAAAGCTGTAAAAGGTAAACCAACAGCAATTATAGCTAAAACAGTAAAGGGTAAAGGTGTATCTTTTATGGAAAATCAAGTAGGATGGCATGGAAAGGCACCTAATGAGGAAGAGTACAAGAAGGCTATGAAAGAGCTTAAAAAATAATTAGTATTTGGCGTTGTTGCTGCTCAGCAAATTTCCCGTCAACGTGCACTAGCACGCCTCAGGGAATATTTGCTTCACGCGCCTAGCCAAATATCTAATTCTTTTTCAAGCATTAATATAGTAAAATGAGGAGGGTATATATGAATTTAGATAAAAAAATCGCAACTCGTGCAAGTTATGGAGAAAAATTAGCATTACTTGGTGAGAAGGATAAAAAAATAGTAGTATTGGATGCAGACCTTGCAGAAGCTACAAAGACTAGCGTTTTTGGAAAGAAATTTCCTAATAGATTTTTTGATATGGGAATTGCTGAACAAGATATGATGAGTACAGCAGCAGGGCTTGCAGCATCTGGTCAAACAGTGTATGCAAGTACATTTGCAATGTTTGCAGCAGGAAGAGCTTATGACCAAATTAGAAACAGTATTTGTTACCCAAAACTAAATGTAAAAATATGTGCAACACATGCAGGAGTGACTGTTGGAGAAGATGGAGCAACACATCAAATGCTAGAGGATTTAGGGCTAATGAGAGGTTTGCCTAATATGACAGTTATTTGCACATCAGATGATACTGAAACAAAATGGGCAGTGGAAGAGATTGCGAAAATTGATGGACCAGTATATTTAAGATTATGCAGGCTTGCTACTCCTGTGATTTATGATGAAGGACAAAAGTTTGAGATTGGTAAAGGTATTCAAATAGGAGATGGAGAAGATTGTGCAATAATTGCAACTGGTGTAGTTGTAAGTGAAGCTATAAAGGCAATGGAGGAACTAAAACAAGAAGGAATAAATATAAGAGTTATTGATATGCACACAATCAAACCAATAGATAAGGACTTAGTTATTAAGTGTGCGAAAGAGACTAGAAAGATAGTTACAATTGAGGATCACAGTGTAACTGGGGGGCTTCGGAAGCGCTGTTTGTGAAGTTTTAAGTGAGGAGTATCCAACTAAGGTAATTAGAATGGGAGTTAAGGATACTTTTGGTAAGTCAGGTAAAGCAGAGGAGCTTCTTAAGTATTTTAAATTGACAGCTAATGATATTAAAGAGGTTATATTATAATTCACAGCTTTAAGTATGGTCTGTCGATATATGTGTAGTTATCTATGATTTTTTCTAACACCTTGGTGTCGTAACCTCTAATCTGTACGCTACTACGTAGCTTACAACGTCGGTTACTCCATTTCGCACTCGCGGTTGCTCGTTTGATCGCTTACGCGGTGTTATTCGAAAATCATAGATGAACTACTCTACATAGACTTAAAATTATAGCTGTGAATTAATTGAAAAAATAGTTTACTAAAGTTATATTAAATGATATAATAAACTGATAAAATTAAAAAAGCACGGAGGAAAGAAATGTTAGGAATCTTTAAATGGTTTAAATCGGGAACAAAAATGAAAAGATGGATGTTTGTAATACTTGTAGGTATTATACTTCTTTGTTATGGAATTGCTACAATAATGAACATGCAAGACTTGTCTGTATTAAAGCTAATTATGATAGTATTTGTATCAATTGTGGGCTTTATGATGGTTGTAATTGGTATAATATATAGTCAAAAAAGAGTATTAGAGATGCTTGTTGAAGATACAGATGAGAGGATGGAGAAGAAGAAGGAAAAAGAGGATGTAAATGTTAATTCTTTAATATTTGATAAAAAGGTATATAAAGAAGGACCAAAGATTGTAGTAATTGGTGGGGGTACAGGACTAAATACTGTACTTAAGGGGTTAAAAGATTATACAAACAATCTTACTGCAATTGCTTCAATGACAGATTATGGTGATGGACAAACAGAAACAAATTCATTCATGCCACTTGAAGATGTAAGTAGAGCGATAGTTAGTCTTTCAGAGAATGAAGTAGAAATGGAAAGACTTTTAAAGTTAAAGTTCCAAGATGGAATTGATTTTACAAATGTTTTTGTTTCAGCGATGCAACAAATTAATGGTGAAGGTTCAAAGTTTATAGAGAATATATCAAAAGTGCTTAATATGACAGGAAAAATTTTGCCTGTAACTCTTGATAAAATGCGTATATGTGCAGAGCTAGAAGATGGTACTGTAATTGATGAAAAAGATAAAATTGCAGATACTTCTATGGCTAAGATTTCAAGAATAAACAGAGTATTTATTTCTCCATCTAATGTAAGACCAGCACCAGGTGTAATAGAGGCGATAGAAGATGCAGATGCAATAGTAATAGGGCCTCGGAAACTTATATACAGAAGTTATTCCTAACCTTTTGATAAAAGGAATATCAAAAGCTATAAATGATAGTAAAGCGATAAAAATATATATAGCAAATATTATGACAAAGCCAGGAGAAACAGACGATTTTGCGTTGTCAGACCATGTTAAAGCTATAATTGAGCATGCAAATAATAAAGTAATTGATTACTGCGTATATGATATTGGTGATATAGTTCCAGAGTTTGTTAGAATATACAACAAAGATGGTGCCTTCCCAGTAGAACAAGATGTAGACAAATGTAAAGAACAAGGTGTAAAACCAATACCAAAAGAATTTGCATATATAGAGAACAATACAATAAGACATGAGCCGGTTGCAGTAGCAGATTCTGTAATTGAGATTATATGTGAGGACTTGAAGTTTAAGGATATGCAAAACAATCCTAAATATGTAAGGATGAACACAAAATTAAAGGCAAATAATGAAGTTAGAAAAGAAAAAGCAAAAGAGAAAAATAAGAAAATAAAAGAAGAAAATAAGGCAAATAAGAAAGCCAGAAGATTGGATGATAGACCTAAGAGTAAGTTTACGACTAAATATAATGAAAGAATTAGATCTATAAGAAATAGTGATACAAAAAGAGAAGAAAAGAGAAGATGGATAGAGGATAAAGAGTAAAATATTCGGAGGAACATATGAAAAAATTTGAGAAGGAAGAACTAAAGTTAGATAAAGCATTAAGGAAGGAATGGCTTATAACTAATGGAATAGGTGGTTTTGCTTCATCTACAATTGTAGGTTGCAATACAAGAAAATACCATGGATTGCTTGTTGCACCATTTGCAGCACCTGGTAGAAGAAAACTTATATTATCTAAAGTTGATGAGAGCTTAGAGATAGAAGGAAAAACATATAATTTGTATACAAATATTTCAAATAACTATATTTCAGATGGGTATAAAAGGCAAATAAGCTTTGAAAAAGACTATGTTCCAATATTTACATATAAAGTAAAAGATGTTGAGATAAGCAAAATAATTTGTATGGAATATGGAAAAAATACAGTATGTATATTATATAAGGTGAAAAATAAAGGACCAAAAGCTAGGTTTACTCTTGCACCAATAATGAATTTTAGGGATTTTCATCAAATGAATACAAATCATAACTTTATATTGAAACAAACAGTGTTAAACAATAAGGCGTGTATAATCATAGATAATCAAGCAGAAAACCCTATATATATGCGTCTAAACTGCGGAACTTATATAGAACATACAAATGATATGTTTAGAAATATGTATTACTTAGAAGAGGAAAAGAGAGGATTTTATCCTGAAGAAAATCTTTCTGTACCTGGAAGATATGAAATTGAAATTGAGGAAGATGAAGAAAGAGAAATAGAATTTATATGTTCTTTAGAAAATAATATTGAAGAAATAGATGTAAAAAATGTTATTAATAATGAGATAGTTAGAATTAGAAAATTGCTTTTAGGTTCAAGATTATATGATACAAAAGAAGAAGCAAAATATGATGAAAAATATAAAAATCTACTTCAAGACTATATCGTGGCAGCAGATAATTTTGTAGTGTTTAGGCCAACTTTTAGATTACATACATTAATTGCAGGGTATCCTTGGTTTTTGGACTGGGCAAGGGACTCACTTATTTCATTTGAAGGATTACTCCTTATTACAAAAAGGTATGAGATAGCAAAGGAAGTACTACTTACTTTAATTCGTGATATAAAATTTGGTCTAGTGCCAAATGGTTATTCAGGGTTTGATTTAAGACCTTTGTATAATAGTGCTGATAGTTCATTGCTATTATTTGAAGCAGTGTACAAATATTTGAAATACACAAATGATATGACTTTTGTAAAAGGTATATATTCAAGGCTAAAGACTATTATAAAATCATACAAAGAAGGAATAGATTTAGATAATAATAATATATATTTAGATGAAGACTATTTGATGGTTACTGGAACTCCAGATACTCAAAATACATGGATGGATGCAAAGTATGGCGATTTTGCGTTTACTCCTAGAAATGGTAAGGCAGTAGAAATAAATGCACTTTGGTATAATGCATTAAAAATAATGCAAGAATTTGCAGCAACTTGTGAAAGCAAAGAAGAAGCAAATATTTATAAGGAAATGGCAGAAGATACCAAAATATCGTTTAACAATAAATTCTATAATAAAAGAAGAAAATGTCTTTATGATGTAATTGGAGATGGCAAAATAAGACCAAACCAATTATTTAGTTTATCATTAAGTTTTCCAGTGGTTGAGCCAGATTCTGATATTGCAGAAAATATGATGAATACAGTTGAAAAGAAGCTACTTACAGATTATGGATTAAAAACTCTTGCAAAAGGTGAACCAAATTATGTGGAAATATATGAAGGAGATCCTTTTAAAAGAGATGCAAGTTATCATCAAGGACCAGTATGGCCATGGCTTCTAGGTTTATATTATAACGCATTAAAAAATATGAAAGAGACTGAGAAAAATAAGACCAAAAAACAGCTATTGACAGAAAAGCTTGACAAGTTCTGCGAGCATACAGAAAATGTATTTTTAGAAGCACTTGATAGGGATGGAGTAATTGGAAGTATAGCAGAGATATATGACACAAAATCACCTTTTGCTTCAAAAGGAACTCCTGCACAAGGATGGAGTGTTGCAGAAGTGTTTAGGATAATACTAAGAAAATAGCAAGAGAGGAGAAAATTACTTAGGTAAAACTAAATAATTACAGGGGAAAATGAAGAAAAGAATAGTTAGAATATTAATTATAGCATTTTGTTTAGTTTGTATTTTCTCTACTTCAGTTTTTGCAGATGTTGGAAGCTTTGAGAGCTACAGTGGTGGAGGAAGTAGTAGCAGTAGTAGTAGCTGGGGAAGCTCTTCACGTGGATCATATAGTAGTAGCAGTAGTGGAGGAACCTTCCTTTTCTTTGGAGATTTTGGAGACCTTATAGTTTATTTGGTAATTATTGCAATTATTTGTATAGCAACGAAAAAAACTAGAAATAGAGGCTCAAGAAACTATAATAATATAGGTATGCAAAATACAAATTATAATAATATAAGTATGGAGACACTCGCAAGAAAACAAACAGAAATAGAAAACACAATACAAGCAAGTGATCCAAATTTCAATGCAGAAGAATTTGTGGCATGGAGTAAGAATTTATTTATAAAACTTCAAAATGCATGGACAGCAAGAGATTGGCAGATAATTAGGAGTTTTGAGACAGAGAGTTTATTTGAACAACATAAAAATCAATTACAAGGATATATAGATAACAAACAAATTAATGTAATGGATAGAATTTGTGTGAATTATGCTCATTTATATAAATATAGATTAGAAGGCGATAAAGAAATAATAACAATAAGACTTAATTCAAGAATGACAGATTATATAATAAATGAGGAGACTAAAGCTGTAATAAGAGGAGATAAAACAACAGAAAGAGTGAATACGTATTTATTAACTTTTATTAGAAAAAATGGAGTAAAAACTAAAGCAGGAACAATAGAGGTAAATACAACAAATTGTCCAAATTGTGGTGCACCAACTCAAATAACATCAAGTGGAAAATGTGATTATTGTGGAAGTGTATTTACGACAGGAGAGTATAATTGGGTACTATCTAATTTGGAAAGAGAAAGAGCATAGGTTGAAAAAGAATTGCGTTTTGGCGTTGTTGTACTTCGTGAGATTTCCCATCAACGTACAAGAGTATGCCTCAGGGAATATCTCACTTGTACGCCTAGCCAAAAGCACAATTCTTTTCCAACCGGAAATGTTATATAAGAAAGGGAGTAGTAATTATGGGACTAATTAAAGCAGCAGCAGGAGCCATAGGCTCTACATTAAAAGACCAATGGAAAGAAGCAATAAGGTGTGAAGATTTAGGTAATGATTTGTTAATGATTAAAAAAACAACTCCTACTGGAGTAATAACAAATAAAAGTACAATTATTGTAGGACCTGGACAATGTGCAGTTATCTATGATAATGGTAGAGTAATTGATGCGACAGCAGAGGAAGGAGTTTATGAGTTTGATACATCATCGTCTCCATCGTTTTTTGCAGGAGATTTTGGTAAAACATTTAAAGAAATGTGGGAAAGATTTACATATAACGGAGCAACATCAAAAGAGCAAGCAGTATTTTATTTTAATACAAAAGAAATTTTAGATAACAAATTTGGAACAGCAGCACCTATACCATTTCAAGATTGGGCTCATCCAATTCCAAATCAAATGACAAATACAATAACTCCAATGAGAGTTCAAATTAAATGTTTTGGTAAATATACATTCAAAATTAGCAATCCAGCAATATTTATGCAAGAATTATCTGGAACAGCAAATATGTATACTAAAGATAAAGTGATTGAACAAATTAGAGCAGAAGTTATTGCGGTTTTCCAAAATTTGGTAAATGAATTAGGATCTGCAAAGTATAAAGTGCCAGCATTAGAGATGCCAAGTCAAACAGATGAGATAAGACAAATGATGGATGAGATGGTATTTGATGAACCAGTTAAGAAAAGAGGGCTTTCAATTGTGGCATTTGTTGTGGAATCAGTTACTTTAGACGATGAATCAGCTAAAAAGATAGATCAATACGAATTAAGCTCAAATTCATATATGCAACAAGGAAAATTGGTTGATGCTTATGCAGATGCAGTGCAAAGTGCAGCAGAAAATTCAAATGGTGCAATGAACGGATTTATGGGAATTGGTATGATGAATATGTCTACAAATGGCATGGTAGGCGGAGCTGCGACTGGACCTTGGAACGGGCAAAATACAGAAAATAGTAGAGTTGATATGAGTGAGAAATTGGAAGAGACTAGAGAAACACCAAAAGAAGAAAATAGTATGGAAGAGTGGGACTGCGAATGTGGTGTTAGAAATGTTGGAAAGTTTTGTAGAATTTGTGGTAAACCAAAAAAAGTAGAAAAACGTTGTTCAAACTGTAACACAGTAAATAGTGATGACAGTAAGTTTTGCAGAGAGTGCGGAACAAAATTAGATTAAGTGTCAAGAGAGTAGAGAAAACCAATCAAAAGTGGTATATTGCTAGGCACTGGAGTTCAAAGATTGTTGCGGCGTGCTCTTGCACGTTGATACAATTTTGAACGAACTTAGGCGACGGAAGATGCCACTTTTCATTGGTTTGCAAGGAGGAAAAGTGAGAATTTTAGGAATAGATCCGGGCTATGGTATAACACGGATACAGCATAATAGATTATATTGGAAATAAGTTTAAATTGATTGCAAGTGGTGCAATTAAAACAGATGCAAAGATGTCATTTCCACTTAGGCTAAATGAGATATTCGTAGGTCTAAATCTAATAATAGACAGATATATGCCAGATGCAATATCTGTTGAGGAATTGTTTTTTAATAACAATGCAAAAACGGCTATAAATGTTGCACAGGCAAGAGGTGTAATATTAATTGTAGGATGTCAAAGGCAGATACCAACTTATGAGTATACACCACTTCAAGTAAAACAGGCAGTAGTTGGATATGGAAGAGCAGACAAGATACAGGTACAGAAAATGGTAAAAACTATTCTTAATGTAGATGTACTTCCAAAACTTGACGATACTACTGATAGTATGGCAATTGCAATTTGTCATGCGCATTCTGCAAGATTTGCAGAAAAATTATAGGAGGCATATAATGACAAGTGAGAATTTAGAAAGGGATATAAATGAAGGCAAATTAGGCTCTATTTATCTTTTATATGGTGAAGAAAGGTATTTATTAGAGTGTACAGTAAAAAAGCTAAAAAAGCTTTTTGGCGACTTTCAAGTGGGGATAAATTATATAGAGCTTGATGACGAAAATGTAATAAGTTCTCTTATGCAAGAAATACAGACGCCTCCTTTTGGTTATGACAAAAAAATGATAGTAGTCAAGAACTCGGGACTTTTCAAAAAAGAGACAAAGAAAAAGGTTACTGGATTAAAAGAACTTAGGGATACTTTAGAAAAGTATTTAAAAGACAATATACAAGAGGTAAATAATCATCTTGTACTTGTTTTTATTGAAGATAGTGTAGAGAAGTTAAAAATAACTAAACAGATAGAAGAGAGTAACGGAATTGTATGTGAGTTTGCACTTCAAAAGCCTTTGCAATTAGAGAAAAGGCTTATTGCTATTGCAAAGGCATATAAGGTAAATGTAGATAGTAGTACTATAAGAGAACTAATTGATGTTTCTGGTACAAGTATGCAAGAGCTTATAAATGAGATTAGGAAGCAGATTGAATATGTAGGTGAAGGTGGAACGATTACTAAACAAAATATTGCTCTACTTGCAACGAAGACTTTAGATAGCAATATTTTTGATTTAACAGATAATCTTGGAAAAAAGAATATAAAGAAATCACTTGAAATATTAGATGAACTTTTATATCAGAAAGAGCCTATACAAAAGATATTGATTACAATGTACAATCATTTTAAGAAGCTTTATATTGTAAAACTTTCAGAAAAATATAGAAAAGATGTTACACAAATGCTTAATTTGAAGCCAAACCAAGCGTTTCTTACTAGCAAATATAAAACACAAGCAAGTTATTTTAGTGAAAAAGAACTAAGGGGGCTACTAGATGATATGATGAAAGTTGATACAAATTATAAAATCCGGGCTTATTGATGTGAATATAGGTGTGACGACGGTTTTGTGTAGTTATTGTAGTTAGATTTTCGCAGCTTTAGGTCTTATTTGTTCAAGCAAGGTATTATATATTAGACAACAATATATTAAAAATCCTCAAACAAGCTCGGGGCAGGCTAATCTACGCACAAATTCTAAATTATTTTTATGGCACCCTTCCATGACAAGCATGAACTCTTTCCATAAAAACAAATAAGAACTTGTAAGCTTGATTACCTTACATTCGATTGATTTTCATATTTTTAATATATTGTTTTTAGTATCTAATGAATTACCATCAAACATAATAATCCAAATGTCAGATTTTGTCGAAAAATTTTTGTTGACTTTTTTTGAAATCGTTATATAATGAAAATATATTTTAATCAATGCATTTTAGAGCATGACATAAATAAATCTTAAAAAATCCAATTAAATTAAATAAGAAATATTGACTTATTATAACAAATTTGTTATAACACAAAGGAGCGAGCAAAGTTATATAACATAGAAATATATGAAAATAAGTTGTACCTTTAAAAAAATTTTCAAAAACTAAAAATAAATAAATGTATAAAACCTTTTTTCTTATTAAATAATAAAAAGAAGAAGAGAGGTTTTTTTATGTATAATTTTAGAACAGATTTAGCCTTAGAGAGGCGTGAAATATTAGAGAAGCAAAGTGAAAAAGCAGTTGATGGGATTGAAGTAGAAGAAAAAGAGATAAGTGATAGAATTAAGGTCACAAAAGTAAAGGTGACAAATGAAAATGGTGAAAATGCAATAGGAAAGCCAAAAGGCACATATATTACAGTTGATGTAAAAAAGCTTAAAATCGCAACAGAAGAAGAGATAGAAGATGCCGCAAATACAGTGGCAGAGGCGTTAAAAGAGCTTGTATGTACACATATAGAAAGAGGGGAAGATGTGCTAGTAGTAGGGCTTGGGAATGAATATGTGACACCAGATTCACTTCGGACCAAAGGTTATTGCAAACATAGAAGTTACAAGGCATGTCATAAAATATATGCCAGAATATGTAACAGAAGGAACAAGGCCTATAAGTGCGATATCACCTCGGAGTACTTGGTACAACTGGAATAGAAACACTAGAAATACTAGAAGGAGTAGTTGCAAAGGTAAAACCTAAAATGCTTATTGTAATAGATGCATTGGCTTCAAGGAGTATAGAAAGAATAAGTAGTACAGTACAGCTATCAGATACAGGAATAGTACCAGGTGCTGGAGTTCGGAAACACAAGAAAAGAATTAAGTATAAAAACTTTAGGAATACCAGTAATTGCAATAGGGGTTCCAACAGTTGTAGAAAGTGCAGTACTTGTAAATGAGTCACTCGATTTATTCATAAACAAACTTCAAGATGAAGCTAGGTCAAATGATTATTTAAATGAACTGAAAGAGAAAGACAATTATGAGGAAATAAAAGAGGCGCTAAATCCACGGAAATTATAATATGATAGTTACTCCAAAGGAGATAGATGAACTTATTGATAACATGAAAGAAATTGTATCAAAAGCAATAAATTATTCATTGTAGAAAACTAAGACCATAGATAATTAAGAGATGTAAAGGATAGAAAATATATAAAAAGTATTTTGTATCCTTTCCTTTTTTATGGTTATAAAGATTGATAAATAGAAGTGGAAAGATTGTAAATATTATAATTAAAAGATATGGGACATAAGCTGGGCTAAACAATAACCTTTGACCATAATATATAAATGCCATTGTAATAAATGCAGTATTCATAAGAAGTTTTTTATTTCTAAATAAATAAAAGAAGAAAATAATAAATACACCAAAATAGCCATAATCACAGCTAGTGATACTTGCTAAAAAAGCAAATAAACAAACACATCCAAAACCTATAAGATTATATGATATATGTGTAATTTTATTTTTGCATGCTATTTTATTTAATGCGTCATAAATTGTAATAGCTCCAAGACCTAAAAGTAATGTGAAAAAGATGTTTAAGCTAATTCCATCAGCAAAAATTGATGTAAATAACATAAAAGGAATTTGTGATATTAAAGAAAATATAAATAACCTAAAAAAGTATTTTTTTAGGTTATGTGTATGGATATATCCTTCAGTTATTTGGTATGCAAATATGGGAAATGCAATTCTTCCTATATAGTTCATAAAAGAAAATTCACCAAAAATTAAGTAAGACATATGGTCAAAAGTCATAGAAATAATCGCAATTATTTTTAAAACAAAGGCTGACATAAGATTATCCTTTCATATTAGTTTCTTTTTCTTCATTATAAGAATCTATAAAATAAAGTGGGCGGCCTTTAGCTTCATAAAAAGCTCTACCGAGGTATTCTCCAATAAGTCCAAGGAATACAAGCTGAATTCCTCCGAAGAAATAATATAACAACCATCATTGATGCATAACCTGAAACATCTGCCCCAAAAATTAAAGTTTTAAATATTATTACAAGCATATAGATAAAACCGCATAATGATGTTAGAATTCCAGCAATAGCTGCCCAACGGAGTGGAGAAGTAGTAAATGAAGTTATTCCATCAATTGATAAATTTACAAGTTTTCTATAATTCCATTTTGTTTTTCCAGCAGCTCTTGGATCTCTGTCATATAGAATTTCTTTTTTCTTATATCCAATCCAGCTATAAAGACCTTTTGTATATCTTTGAGACTCACGCATTTTTTTTATGGCTTCCACACAACGTCTATCTAAAAGCCTAAAATCTCCAGTATCTTTTTGGATTTCAATATTAGTCATACTTTGTAAAGTTCTATAAAATCCCCAAGAAGTAAGCTTTTTAATAAAGCTTTCACCTTTTCTAGATTTTCTTTTAGCATAAACATCGTCATAGCCTTCTTCCCAGTATTTTAGCATTTCTGGGATAAGTTCTGGTGGATCTTGCAAATCTGCATCTATTATAACAAGGCAATCTCCTTTTAAGTAATCAAAACCAGCAATCATAGCGATTTCTTTGCCATAATTTCTTGATAGATTCACATAATTTATTCTATCATCGTTTTGTCTTAGAGTTTTGATTAATTCTAAAGTATCGTCTTTACTACCATCATTTACAAATAAAATTTCAAAATCATAATTTAACTGCTCATCCATAAGACGAGTAAGTCTTTCATATAAAAGTGCGATAACTTCATGTTCATTATATGCTGGTATAAGTATTGTAACTAATTTTTTTCTATCATTTATGTCCATAGAATTGCCTTTCTTATTACTAAAAATATTTTCACATATATTTATATCACAAATTTAAAGTATAGTAAAGGAAAAACTTGCAATTATTATATAAATATAGTATGATGGGTAAAGAATAGCAAAGTGCTAATTTTGGAGATGCCAATCTTGAGGAAGGAGAAAAGTCGGACGGTCTAATATTTTAGAAAGGATGTTGACAAATGCTGGATAAAAAAACAGTAACAGAAGTGGCGATGATTGTCAATTACCAAATAAGCAAAACAGGTTCAGCGTGCCAGCACATAACAAGAGAAGAAGCGATGCTTATGGAGCCTATTAGGATTTCTCCTGCTGGAGGAGATTTTATCCTTGCATTGCAAAAAGGACATTGGACGATTTTAGTGGATTTTGCGCATGGGGAACCGAACAAGGCTGAACTTTTTCGGCTAAGGTAATGTAACAGGCAAAGCTCTCTCTTTTTGAGGGAGCTTTTGTGATGTAACAGCAAAGTTTTAGTTAAACTATTGACAAAATAAAATAAAAATAGTATTATTGTATTATGCAAGTAATACAATAATGAAGGGAGATAATTGTGGAATACGTTTTTGATAATGAAAGACCAATATATGTTCAATTAGTGGAAATAATAAGAATAGAGATTGTTTCAGGTAAACTAAAAAAAGGAGATAGATTGCCTTCTGTAAGAGAGCTAGCACTTATGATGAAGGTAAATCCAAACACCATGCAAAAAGCATTAGTAGAACTAGAAAACGAGAAATTAGTTTACACAGAAAGAACAAATGGAAAATATGTAACAAAAGATGAGAAGCTAATTGAAAGAGTAAAGAAAGAACTTGCAAAAGAGCAAGTTGATAATTATCTTAATAGTATGCAAAAAATAGGAATTAGCTTCGAAGAAGCAAAATCATACTTGCAAAGATTAGGAGGAAAGAATGGAATTAGTTGAGTGCAGAAATGTATATAAAAGTTTTGATGATAAACAAGTTTTACAAAATATAAATTTAACTATTCCTAGAGGAAAAATTATTGGACTACTAGGTAAAAATGGAATGGGAAAAACTACTTTGATAAAGTTAATCAATGATTTATTGACACCAACAAAAGGAGAAATTTTGATAAATGGAAGAAATCCAGGAATTGCTTCAAAAAAAGTTATATCATATCTTCCAGAGAGAACTTATTTAGATAAGAGTATGAAAGTATCACAAGTTATAAAATTTTTTGAAGAATTTTACGACAACTTTAACAAAGATAAAGCAATTAAGCTAATAAATGACTTAGATTTGGAGTTAGATAAGAAAGTAAGTAAGATGTCAAAAGGTATGCAAGAGAAATTGCAACTTATTTTAGTAATGAGTAGGGAAGCAGAACTTTACATTTTGGATGAACCATTAGGAGGAGTAGATCCCGCAACAAGAGATTATATATTAGATACCATACTTTCAAATTTTAATGAAGAAGCAAGTGTAATAATATCAACACATTTAATTTCGGATATTGAAAGGATACTAGATGAAGTTATTTTTATCGATAAAGGTAAAATAGTACTTACATCTCCAGCGGATGAACTTAGAAAAAACGAGAATGCGTCAATAGATGAGATATTTAGGAGGTGTTTTAAATGTTAGGAAAATTATTGAAATATGATTTGAAATTTGTATATAAAGTTGTTGTAGTGTTTTATATATTATCATTTATATTCTCTATATTTACAAGAATTTTCTTGAATATAGAAAATTCACTATTATTTAATATTATAGGTCAAATAGCAAGTGGAATAATGATAAGTATGCTTGTAAGTAGTTTGATTAATGGAATTATGAGGTCTTGGGTGAGATTTATAAATAATATATATAAAGATGAAGCCTATTTGACACATACATTACCAGTTGAAAAAAAGAGTATATATTTATCTAAAGTGCTAACTGCTATAATATGTGCATTTACAACAGTTTTGGTAGCTATCGGATGTGTTTTAATTAGTTATTATTCACAAAGTAATATGGAAGTCTTAAAAGACTTTTTGCAACTTGCTGCAAATACTTATGATACAACTGTTATAAATTTATTATTGGTAATATCATTTATCTTATTTTTAGAGATAATATTTATAATTTTGATAGGATATGTAGGAATTATTATTGGTCATAAATCAAACAAAAATAAGATGGTAAAATCTATAATAACAGGATTTATCCTATATATGAATACAACTGCACTTACACTTGGAATTATAGCTTGTGTTGGAGTATTTAACGAAAATATTATGAATTTAATTAAGACAATGGATAGGGTAGATGTAGAAGCAATAAAATTTATCATGATAGTGGCTATTGTGATTTATGTAGTTTATAATATAGCATATTATTTAATTGGAAAAAGGCAGTTAGAAAAAGGTGTAAATGTGGACTAAAACTTGCTGCATTATTTTCGCAAAATAAAACTCTGTAGAATATTGAATTTTCAATGCTTACAGAGTTTTACATATATGGTGCCACCTACGTAGTTATCTACAACTTTTTCGGCTCTCATAACGATTGATACAAATATCAACCAATTTATTAAAGGATATCATATTTTTTATAAATTGCAACACCCTTTTTTAAAATTTTAATTTTTTATATTGTAAAATATAAAGCAAACTATATTTTTAAGTATATGATTGCAAAATTATTTCACAAAATATACAAACTTTTGTTTACTTATGATTTGTAATGTGTTATACTTTGAAATACGAGGTGATGATTTATGAATGATGAAATTCACAATAATATTGAAGAAATTGAGTTTTTATTAAATAGTATCAATAATTCTGATGCTATCCAGTTTTCAGAATGGACTAAAGAAAAAGCAAATTTAAGATATAATGGAAAACTCCCTAAATTTCCAATATATAATAATTTTATTTACTGGTGCAATCTAGGAATAAACATTGGAAGTGAACAAAATAAATTAAGACCTGTTTTAGTATTAAGGACTTCCCAAAATTCCACTATCTGTACTATTCTTCCGCTAACAACTAAAAGATTACAAGATGGCTTTTGGTTTCATATTGATTTAGAAGAGGCTGACTCTACTGTTTTAGTTGAGCAATTAAAGGTTGTTAGTAAAATAAGAATCACAGATCCATATAGAAAAAAAGGACAATTAGTTACTATCTCAGCAAATGACTGGAATAAAATTAATCCACAACTTGAAAGTTTATATAGGTTAAGACCACTAAAAAATGAATAAAATTCTGAATTTTGCTTGACTTTCTACCATGGAATAGTTTATAATTAAATTAATAAAACATTAGTGTCCGTTCTGAAAAGAACGTAATCATTATAATCCGATAGCTCAAAAGGCTATCGTTTTTTATTGCATATAATCCAAAATATTTCATATACTATTACTACATTAGTGTCCATAGCTTTTATGCTATGTAAGTCATTAGTAAAAGAGAAAATCTGAAATATTGATTTTCTCTTTTATTGTGTTCAAAAAGAGGGTTCCTATTTTAGGACACCCTCATAATTATTCTTTGATTATATTATACTACGATTTTAGGAAATGTCAAATATTTACATTTATATGTTTTTCAAATATTTTTCCAACTCTGATAATTTAATTTTTTAGTCAAGTTAGAAATGTAAACATCGTTTGAATAATTAAAAACTAAAAAAGTAATATTTTTAATAATAACTCTATGTGGCTCAATATATGTTAGATTAGTTTTCTCTAGCTTTCTAATACTACCATTTACAAAAGTAGGGGTAACTTTAGAAAATTCACATATAAAATCAAGCCTTTGTTTTAGACATTCCTCAAATTCTAGTTCTTGCTTAATTATCTTCACTTCAAACACCATCCCTTCTTTATAAATTTAGGATGATTTTTTGCAAAAGAAAAAATCAACCATTTCTGATTGATTTTTGTATTTCTCTGTTCAATTTAGTTCGAACAGATACGCCGTTGGTGCCGTAGCTATGGTTATTTGCGAAAAAACATCCTCCCACGCTTGCACCATTTCCGATTATCGACTGTATGCATATTTTAGCATACTTTTTGTAAAATGTATACTCCTATATGGAAAATTTTTTATTTTGCTTGACATTATTATGTAAATTTGATAAAATAATGTATGTATTTAAAGTGCATACCCAAAAAGTAGCTGTTAACAAAGTAACTTGGAGGGTAAGCCCTCCAAGAAAATTCAAGGAGGTTTTATCTATGAAAGTTGTGTACTCAAATGGTAGCGAAGGAACTTTATCTGCAAAGGATTCGGAAAAACTGTACCTTCAGGATCGGTTTACTCTGGAATCTTGGCAGGAGCTGGAGAGCGAGATGGTTCGGCTTGGTATCATCAAGTTTGAAGATCCGTTCCTCAGTACATTAGGAGCCGATTTGGTTTCTATCGAATATGTAAGAAATCAGGTTGCGGCTCACTAAACTATCAAACTGCAATACAACTCAAAAACAGAGAAGACTGGCTATGGCAAGTCTTCTCTGTTTTTAACCAAAATTTTTAGTTTTTTATCATACTATAAATATTGTATAACGCTTCAAATACAAAAACATTTTGTTCTTTTTCAGTTAGTTCCATTACTTGTGCTGATGTCATAAGTAAATGCTTATAGCTGAGCAAATTCAAGAATTTTGTCTTATTATAACTTTCATCAACTGCACACAATAATTTCTTTAAAATCTCTAAAACTTTATCATTTTTTACTTTTACATGATAACTTTCAAGCATATCTATGCTTAATCTTAATTTATCTGAAAAATCTAATGTTTCAAAATACTTTACTAAATTCACTACTTTTTCATTATTACATTTTAATATCATAATTTTTTACCTCCGTCTTATAATTCATAATTTCTCTTTTTAGTGTTTTTATTGTCTATAAAATCAATATCTTCTTGTCTTAAAATATTATCTATTTTAAGTTCTTCATATACTTTTTTATAGGTTTCATTTTTAGAATATCTAACTTTATTCTTTATAAATTTCATTAGTTTGTTCCATAAATATTTGAATGGATTTAATACATTTATTTCTTTTTGCTGTTTTGAAATAGTATTTTTTGCTATATCTAAATTTTGTGTTAAATCTCTTATTTCTTCATCTTTCTGTCTAATGGTAGAGTTTAATTCTCTAACTTCGTTATTGTGTCCTTTTAAATCTTTTTCGTATTCCTTTATAATAATATCTAAATCATTTACTTTTTTCATTGATTTTGTAGTAGAAATATAATCTTTTATAGTTGTTACTTGTTCTTGTGAAATAGTATAATTCTTTTTATTTACTAGGTTAGGCTTTAAATTAGATACTATTTCTTTAATATTATTGCCATTTTTATTTACTAAATCTGTCTTTTTATTTGCTTGTTCTAATAATTTTTTATTCTTTTCATATTGCTTTTTTACTTTATTATAGTTCTGCATTTGACTAACTGGAATATCTTGATTTCTACCTTTTTCTTTTGTTTTGAGCTGATAATCTTGTTAATATACTTTGTTAAATGATTTTATACAGCAATTTCTCATTTTGTCTTGTATTCTAGTAAGTGATTCTTTTGTAAATATTTGTGATTTTGCTACTTGTTTTTTCATTCCATTTTTGTATCCGTTCTTTTATTGGAATACCAACTATATGAAGATGTGGACTTGTTTCATCAAAGTGAATCACTGCATTAGCTATTTTAAATTGTGGGACGGTTGTTACAAAGTCTTGTAGTTGTTCCTTATAAACTTGTACCATTTTGTAATAATATTCTTTTGTTTTATCTTGCCAAAAGTTCATATCTCCAAGCTCAATTATTAGTTCGCAACATAAATCTCTATTAGAATTTTTTGATATATGCTCAAAGTAATTTTGTACTTTTCTATCCTCTCTTATTTGCTTATTGTTGTACTCAATTCTTGCATTTTCAAACTCTTGTAAATATAAATCTTGCACATCATTTACTAAATTATCTGTTCCATAAATTATAGAAATTAGTTCTGTTTTATTATCATATTTTCTTAAATTATGGTTATTTGCTTTTGATAATTGTGCCAAATTTTGAATAGAATTATTACTAAAAGAAGTTGTATTTGATTGATTATTTTTTGCAATTTCTTTTGCTTTTTT
>JAAVZQ010000115.1 GCA_022791735.1 Clostridia bacterium | reverse complement strand
TTTTATTGAATAGGAAAAATCACAGATTTTTGCTATTCAACAAGGTTAATTTACCTTGGGCAGTGCAATAATCGCGAAGCGATTTTGCACATGTGTGCGCCTCAAAATCTTTGATTTCGCTAACGCACAATTTTCTTATTATATAGCGAGGAGAAAAAATGAACAACTATTTTGAGAATTTGAATGAAGAAATAAAGGAATATTTTAATATATTATCAGAAGAAAAGCCAGATTTTTTAAATGAATACATAAACACACAAGCGATGCAAAGACAGAGTGCAATTAGTACAAGCTGTGGCACGATTTATTCTAAGATGTTCAGACAAAAATGGTTTTCAAGTTTAGACCATAGTGTTGGAGTAGCACTAATTGTGTGGAATTTTACAAAAGATAAAAGACAGACTTTAGCAGGGCTATTTCATGATATTGCAACACCAGTATTTAAGCATACTATTGATTTTATGAATGGTGATTATGAAACACAAGAATCAACAGAGGAACTAACTACCAAGATAATTACAGAGTCAAAAGATATAATGGAGCTATTAAATAGAGATAATATCAAAGTAGAAGAGGTTTCAGATTATCATATTTATCCAATTGCAGATAATGATACTCCTGGATTTTCGGCAGATAGGCTTGAATATACACTTGCAAATGGCTTATGGGAGATAGAAAGCTTGTGGGATTTAAAAGAAGTAGGAGAGATATATAATAATATTGAAGTACAAAAAAATGAGCAAGGAATAGTTGAGATTGGATTTAGAGATTTAGACAAAGCAGAGAAGTTTGTACATACAATGAGTAAACTATCATCAATGTATATAAGAAATAAAACTAAATTTTCTATGCAATTTTTAGCAGATATTTTAAAAAAGTTAATGAATAAAAAGTTAATTACAATAGGTGATTTATATATGTTATCAGAAAAAGAAATTATAGAGAAAATAGAAAATTGCAAAGAAGAAGATATTTCGAAAAATTTTATAATTTGGAAGAATGCAGAAAAAATAAATGAGAGTGATGAAAAACCAGAAAATAAATATTCAGTTTCGATTAACTCAAAAATAAGATATATTGTGCCACTTGTAAGACAAGATGATAAATTTATTAGGATAAATAAATTATCTGAAAAAGCAGATGAAGATATAAATAGAGCATTAAATTACACCACAAAAAAATATGCATACTTAAATTTTTAAGAAGGAGAAAAAAGATGTTATTTACAACACTATGCTATATAGAAAAAGACGGAAAATATCTGATGTTACATAGAACTAAAAAAGAAAAAGATATAAATAAGGATAAATGGCTTGGAGTAGGTGGCAAATTTGAAGAAGGAGAAAGCCCAGAAGAATGTATGTTAAGAGAGGTAAAAGAAGAGACAGGACTTACTTTAAATTCATATAAATTAAGAGGGGTTGTAACATACGTATCTACAGTTTTTGGTATAGAATATATGTATGTATTTACAGCAAATGATTTTGAAGGAGATTTAGCTGAATGTAATGAAGGCGAATTGAAGTGGATAGAAAAAGAAAAAATCTTTGACTTAAATATGTGGGAAGGTGACAAGATATTTTTAAAAGAACTAAGCAATCATGAGTTTTTTTCAATAAAAATGGAGTATGATGGAGATAAACTCATTAGATATAAGGTTAATAAGTATTAGAGGTGGAGCAAATGGAAAACAAAAAAATGATAGTAACAGACTTAGATGGAACTTTATTAAAAGAAAACAAAACTGGGATAAATGCAAGTGAAAAATATCTATTGGAACTTAGAAATAAAGGATATATAATAGCTATTGCAACAGGCAGAACTTTAGATTCTGCAATAAGAGCTACTGTTGGCGCAGAGTTTGCAAATTATATAATTTCTGATGCAGGAGGAAGAGTGCATGATATGCAAAGTGATACAGACATATTTCATGTAGAAATATCGAAAGAAGATATGAAAAAAATATGTTCATATTTTAATGAGGACATAGAGCATATATTTATAGGTGGTATAGATAAATTATATAAATATAGAGATACATATATAGAAGAATTAAATACTAATAGACATATAGCAAATGTGCAGGAATTGTGGGAAGAGTGTCCTTTTGCTATACATATGTCAATAGGAGTGAGAAAAAACAAATATGCAAGAATTTTAGTGGAAAAGTTTAAAAAAGAAATTCCAAACCTAGTGTTTTCAGTTATGAAGGACTCTTTTAGAGAAGAAGAGTGGATAGAAATAGCTGCGAAAGATATTACAAAATATAATGCTATAAAAAAGGTTGCAGAGATAGAAAAAATAGATAATAAAGATATTATAGCATTTGGAGATGCAGTAAATGATATAGATATGATAGAAAACGTCCGGAGTAGGTGTTGCTATGGGGAATGCAGTAGATGAAATAAAACAAGTAGCAGATTTTGTAACAGTGTCAAATCTTGATGATGGGGTAAAAGTGTTTTTGGAGAAGTATTTAAAATAAACATAGGAGAAAATTATGAATAATTATAAAGTAATGTTTTACTTAAGAATATTAAAAAGCATTGTAAAAACATTTTTAGATAGTTTTTTAGTTCTATACTTTTTAGATGTATCAAGTAATAATATATTACCACTTGGAATATATAAATTAGTTGCGATTTTTACAATATATGCAATAATGTTTTTTACTAAAGATTTTTGTAAGTCAAAAAATAGAATATATTTGACAAGAATAGGCATTATAATTAATTTTATTTATTTTGCTACAATTATGGGCTTAAGAGAAAATGTTGTAAACCACATATATTTAATTGGCTTTTTATATGGACTTGAAGAGGGATTTTATTATTCAATGTATAATAATCTTGAGTCTAGTTTAATAGAGAATAAAGAAAGAGCACGTTTTACAGGGAATTATACTAGTGTAAATGCATTACTTTCAATAATATTACCGTTAATATTTGGAAGTTTAATAAAAAGAGCAGGATTTATAAAAGTTCTAAGTATTGTACTAATTATTGCAGTAGCTCAGATAATATTATCATTTATTATTAAAGACAAGAACATACCAAAAGAAACAAAAGCAGATTTAAAGGGATACAGGGAGATTGTAAAAAATAATAAAAAGATACAAGCAGAATATAATACACAATTCTTTAATGGCCTTACATATTCAGAAGGAGCATTTTCATATATAGTAACAATATATATAATAAAAGTATTTTCAGATAGTGTAAGCCTTGGAATTTTCACATCGATATTTAGTTTGCTGTCAGCTTTAATAGGGCTATTATTTGCAAAATATATAAAACCTAAATATTATAATGCGATTATGAAAATAGGAATGGCATGTACAATATTTTTACTATGCTTAATGATATATAGATGTAACATGGTCACAATTATTGCTTTTAACTTTGTTAGCACATTTTCAAAAGGAATAATGGATTTAATAAATGGTAATGCAGAGTCAAATATATCTAATATAGAAATTATAAAAAATAAGTATAAAGTAGAATATTGGTTAGGGATTGAAACTGCTTTATTTAAAGGAAGAATACTAAGTAATGGAATGTTTATATTAATGGCATTAATAGGCTCAGATATTATGATGTATATATTTGTTATATTTTTAGGATTGTATGGGTTAAGCTCAATAAGATTACAAAAGGAGTTAAAAGATAATGCAATAGAAATAGGAGAGAATAATGAAAAAAGTTGGGATAATTTTGAGAGAGTGGAGAGCAGATTTAAATAACATGCTTTTCTATGGAGTTAAAACAGACTTAATTGGATTTTTGAGAAAATATGATGTAAGTGTGATTGCAATACCAATAGATTTTTCTAAGGAAAATGAATTTGAAAAGGTAAAAGAAATTGTAGACTATTGTGATGGAATAATTTTTCCTGGTGGAAAATATGTAAGAAAAATCGATATGGAAATTATGAAATATTTATATGATATAAATAAGCCAACTCTTGGAATATGCCTTGGTATGCAAGTTATGGGTGAGACTTTTAATGGTGGAAAAAGAGAAAAAATAGAGAAGCGGAAATCATAATATTGATAAAGAATATGCACATTATGTGAAAATAGAAAAAAACAGTAAATTATACAAAATTTTAGGTGAGGAAAAGATAGAAGTAAATAGCAAACATAGAAAATGTATAAAAGAGACTAGATTGGATTATGTGGCGTATAGTGAAGATGGAATTATAGAAGCGTTAGAAGATAAAACAAAGAAATTCTTTATTGGAGTACAATGGCATCCAGAGAGCCTACTATCAGATAAATATAGTAGCATGTTATTTGATGCATTTGTGGAGAGTTTATTCATTTAGAGTTACAATTCACAGCTTTATAGTATCATCTGTCCTGCTACGAATTATTAATAGAATTACCCTACGCGGACTTATAAGTTTAATTAACTGTGAATTGCAATGATATAGAAAGGAATTATGATAATATGATTAGGAAAGTCCCAGAATTTTTTGGAAAGCTACTAATAAGAGATTATGGACAAGAGTTAGCGGAGAAAATCATAAATGGATACTCAAGTGAGAGAAATGTAACTTTAAGGATAAATACATTAAAAACGAATTCAGATAAAATAAAAGAAAAATTAGATAAAGAAAAAATAGAATATGAAGAAGTAGAGTGGAATGAAAATGCATTAATTATAAAAAATGCAAAAGAAGAGGACATTAGAAAAATAGATATTTATGAAAGAGGAGAAATATATTTACAAAGCTTATCTTCAATGCTTCCAGCGATTATTTTAGGACCTAAAGCAAATGAAAATATTTTAGATATGACAGCAGCACCAGGAGGAAAAACAACACAAATGGCAGCACTTTCTAATAATGAGGCTATGATAACAGCATGTGAGAAAAATAAAATTAGAGCAGATAGACTTAAGTTTAATATAGAAAGACAAGGTGCAAGAGTTAATATAATGAGGCAAGATGCAAGAATGTTAGATGACTTTTTTTCATTTGATAAGATACTTTTAGATGCTCCCTGCAGTGGAAGCGGAACAGAAAATATATTTACAGATAAGTTTAATGAGGAACTTATAACTAGGTCAAAAGATACACAAGAAAAGCTTTTAAATAAGGCGGTTAAAGTATTAAGAGCAGGTGGAGAATTGATATATTCTACATGTTCAATATTAAAAGAAGAGAATGAGGATATTTTAAACAAAGTAATTAAAAAATACGATTTGAAAATTGTAGAAATAGAAGAAATGAAGCGGAATACCATATTTGCCAGTTACAGTGAAGCGGAACAATTTGTGTAGCTCCAAGTGAAGCATATGAGGGCTTTTTTGTAGCTAGGATTTGCAAATAATTGTGTTTAGAGTTATTAGGAGGAAAAATGAAAGCATTAATTGGAAGTAAAAATCAAGGAAAGATAGAAAGTGCAAGACAAGCCTTATCTATATATTTTGAAGATGTAGAGGTTATAGGAATTAATGTATCATCTGATGTAAGTGAAATGCCAGTAGATGATGAAATATATATAGGTGCTAGAAATAGAATAGCAAACTTAAAAAAATATGCAAAAGAAAATAATATAGAAGTAGATTTTTTTATGTCAGCAGAAAGTGGAATATTTAAAATTAATCCAGGTTGGGTAATATGTAATGCTGTAGCAATAGAAAACAAAGAAGGAGTTACAAGTTATGGAACTGGTCCACAGTTTCCTGTACCAGAAAGCCTAGTAGATGATGTAATAAAATTAGGACTTAGTGAAGTAATGAATAATATATTTGGAGAAGATGAAGAAAGACACAATCGAGGTGGGGGCATACAAATGTTAACACATGGAGAAATTTCAAGAATAGATTCAACAAAAATAGCGTTCATAATGGCTCTTACAAAATATATAAATGAGGATAAATGGAAGTAAATATATAATAAAATTACAATTCACAGCTTTAAATATTGTCTGTGAATTTTAGTTTTACTTTGCCTTTTGTCGCATTTTGTCGAAATATTTTTCTTGACATTTTCTGTAAAGCGATGTATAAATTTATATATAATTTTTAAATCAAGGCAACTTAAGTTTTTGCGCAAAATTATCTTTAAAAAATCCAAAAATAAAAATTAATATTGATTTTTGATAATAAATATGTTATCATAATATTGCAATATGGAAAGGATGACAATGTTTAATGTAATATCGTATAAAAATAAAAATGGAAAAAGTGAGGTAGAAGAATATATATTAAGCTTACAAACAAAAGAAGACAAAAGTAGTAAAATACAATTTCAAAAAATAGTCTCGTGTATTAATATGCTAGCAAAATATGGAACAAATTTAGGCATGCCGTATATAAGATATATAGACAATGGCATTTGGGAATTGAGACCATTAAGAAATAGAACACTTTTTGCATATTGGAAGGATAATACATTTTTGCTACTAAATATTTTTATGAAAAAAACACAAAAAATACCAGAAATAGAGCTTGGCAGGGCAAAGCGAATGCTCAAAGATTTTATTAGGAGGAATAAAGATAATGGATGAGAAAACTTATGTATCTTGGGAGGAAACAAAAAAGAAATTAAACTTAACTCCAGAACAAGAAGCTCAAATACAGTTAGAAATGGATATAATTGAAGCAACGATAGAGGCAAGACATAAGAACGAGTTAAGTCAAAGGGAATTAAGCAAAATAAGTGGAATAAAGCAACCAGTTATTGCAAGAATTGAAAAATATGCAAATTCACCACAAGCTAATACTCTTATTAAATTATTATACCCAATGGGCTATACAATAAGGGTAGTTCCACTTGAAGAAAATAAAATGAAAGAAGAAGGGGAAAAATGTTAGCAATAGTGAAATCAATGACATTACATGGACTAGACGGAAGACTTATGTTAGTTGAAGTAGACATATCACGGAGGGCTTCCGAGTTGGGATATTGTAGGACTTCCAGACACAAGTGTAAAAGAGTCAAAAGAAAGAATAAAAGCGGCAATTAAAAATATTGGTTTAAAACTTGAAAGTAGACGAATAGTTATAAATTTATCGCCAGCAGATACTAAAAAAGAAGGATCAATATATGACCTACCTATGGCAATAGGAATACTTATAGCAAATGGAGACTTAAAGGGTGTAGATTTAGGAAATATAGTACTTGTTGGAGAATTGTCGCTTGATGGGAAGATAAATAAAATAAATGGTGCATTTCCAATAGCATTAGAGGCATCAAAGATAGGAATAAAAAAGATAATTGTTCCAAAAGAAAATGCAAAAGAAGCGTCAATTGTGCAAGATATAGAAGTAATAGGAGTAGAAAGCTTAAAAGATGTAATTGAGTACTTATTAGGAGAGAAACAAATTACTCCACAAAAAATAAAATTACTAGACATTTTTTCTAATAACACAAGATACAAAATAGATTTTAAAGATGTAAAAGGGCAAGAGAATGTAAAAAGAGCATTAGAAGTTGCAGCAGCAGGTGGACACAATATTTTATTAATTCGGAGCTCCCGGTTCACGGGAAAACAATGATGGCAAAATCTTTACCATCAATACTTCCAGATTTAAATTTAGAAGAAGCGCTTGAGATTACAAAAATTCATAGTATATCAGGCTTACTAGAAGGAGATATACCAATAATTACAAAAAGACCATTTAGAGCACCGCATCATACAATATCAAATAGCTCATTAGTACGGTGGTGGGAGAATACCAAAACCACGGAGAAATAAGTTTATCACATAATGGAGTGTTATTTTTAGATGAACTTACAGAGTTTAATAAAAAGACTTTAGAACTATTAAGAGGACCATTAGAGGACCGGAAGAGTAAGTATAAATAGAGTAAATGCAAGTCTTACATATCCATGTAATTTTATGCTAATCGCATCAATGAACCCTTGTCCTTGTGGATATTATGGAGCAAAAGATAAAAATTGCACTTGTTCAAAAACACAGATAGGGAAATACATAAATAAGATAAGTGGACCGCTTTTAGACAGGATAGATATACATATAGAAGTAGAAGCTGTGGAATATGAAAAATTAGAAAAAGAAAATAAAGAAGAAACATCAGAAAATATAAGAAAAAGAGTGAATAAAGCAAGAAAAATAGGACAAGAAAGATACAAAAAATATGGAATATATTCAAATTCAGAACTTACACCAGAACTCATTGAAAAATATTGCAAATTAGGTGAGAAGGAGAAACAAGTGCTGAAAGATGCTTTTGAAAAATTAGGATTTAGTGCAAGAGCATATACAAGAATATTAAAGGTAGCAAGAACAATTGCAGATTTAGACGAAAAGGAAAATATAGAGTTAAAACATTTAGCAGAAGCAATAAGGTATAGGGATTTGGATAGAAAGTATTGGGGAAATTAAGGTTGAAAAATAATT
>JAAVZQ010000114.1 GCA_022791735.1 Clostridia bacterium | reverse complement strand
TATTAGAGATATGATGGTACAGTCTTTTCAATATTTGCCACTAGAAGATAGTTATTATACAAGAAGTAGTAATGATTTGTATGCAAAAGTTAAATGTACAAAAATAGAAGAAGTAGGAGATAGAAGAGTTGTGACTTATGAACCAGAAGGAGAAAATGGAAATTATGTAAAAGGTGTTGTAACACTAAAGAAAAAGGATAACCAAGACGGCTGGCTTTTTGTATCAAATGAGATAATGGATAAAAATATAGGATAAGATAACTTAAAAAAACAGGAACAAAGTGCCTAGTTGCTCTTTGTTCTGCTAGATTTTATTTTTTTAGCCTAAAGGAGAAAAGTGAAAGGAAGGTTTGCATATGAACAAAGTTATAACTATAAGTAGAGAATTTGGAAGTGGAGGAAGAGAAATTGGAAAAAGGTTAGCAGATGAATTAGGATTTACTTATTATGATCGCGAAATCGTGGAAGAACTAGCAGTAGCAACAGGTCTTTCAGAAAGATATATACAAGACATTTCAGAAAAGGGAATATATCCTCATTCTTTTCAATTTGGGAAAACTTTTAGCACTTTTGGAGTTTTACAAAGTAATCAAACAGAAGTATTTGTAAAACAACAGGAGATTGTTAAAAAGATTGCAGAAAAAGGGGATTGTGTTATTGTAGGTAGAGGAGCAAATGTGATTTTAAAAGATTACAAGTCTATGAATATATTTGTATATGCAGATATGAAATCAAAAGTAAATCGTTGCAAAATAAAAGCTACAAATTGTGAAGAAATACAAGAAAAAGAGTTAGAAAAAAAGATAAGACAAGTTGATAAAAATAGAAAAAATTATCATAGTTTAATTTCAAATTTAGAGTGGGGAAAAAAGGAAAACTATGACCTTTGCATAAATACATCAAATATAGAAATTAAAGATGTTATTTTATCACTTGCAGATTATATAAGAGAATATTTTAGGAGGACAGAGGTTGAAAAATAATTAGCATTTGGCGTTGTTACTGTTCGGTAAATTTCTCGTCAACGTGCATTGGCACGCCTCAGAGAATATTTACCTCACGTGCCTAGCCAAATATCTAATTCTTTTCCAACCAGATTTGTGTATTGAGGAAGGAATGAGATAATAAATGAAAATACAATTATCAGAAAATTTTACATATAAAAAATTAATAAAATTTACATTACCAACTATAATAATGATGATATTTACATCAATTTATGGTGTGGTAGACCGGAATATTTGTGTCAAATTGTGTAGGAGCAGATAGTTTCGCAGCAGTTAATCTAATAATGCCAGCTTTAATGATTTTTGGCTCATTAGGTTTTATGATTGGAACAGGAGGAAGTGCTTTAGTTTCAAAGACATTAGGAGAAGGAGAAAAAGATAAAGGAAATCAGTATTTTTCTATGCTGATATATTTACTAGCAATTGTAGGTACTATTCTTACAATAATAGGTGTAGCTTTAGTTGAACCAGCATCAAGGCTTCTTGGAGCAGATGAAGCAATGCTAAAAGATTGTATAACTTATGGAAGAACATTATGTATTTTTTTCATACCATTTATGTTACAAAATGCTTTTCAAAGTTTTTTAATTGTGGAAGAAAAACCAGCTTTTGGACTAATTATATCTATTGTTTCAGGTGTTGGTAATATGTTTTTAGATTTCTTATTTATATATGTTTTTAAATGGGGAGTACTAGGTGCAGCACTTGCAACTCGGAATAAGCCAATTAGTAGGCGTAATAATACCATTAGTATATTTCATAAGAGCAAAAGGCACTAATTTGAAATTAGTAAAAGCAAAGTTTGATTTAAAGGCAATATTAAAAGCATGTTCAAATGGTTCATCAGAAATGCTTACAAATCTATCAATGTCTTTAGTAAATATGCTATATAATGCTCAGCTTATGAAATATATAGGCTCAGATGGAGTTGTAGCATATGGAATTATAATGTATATAAGTTTCATATTTTCTGGAACATATTTAGGATATTCAATAGGTACAGCACCAATTATAGGATACCATTATGGTGCAGGAAATACAGAAGAATTAAAAAGTTTATTAAAAAAGAGTTTGAGATTAATTTTAGTGACATCTATAGTAATGACTGGATTTGCAGAAATATCAGCAAGACTATTAGCTTCAATATTTGTAAGCTATGATGCTAATTTATTAGATATTACAACAAATGCTATAATGATATTCTCATTAACATTTTTAGTTAGTGGATTTAATATGTTTGCTTCATCTTTCTTTACAGCATTAAATGATGGAGCAGTATCAGCAGCAATTTCGTTTTTAAGGACTTTAGTATTCCAAATATCAATGATATACATACTTCCTTTGATATTAGGTATAAACGGAATTTGGTTTGCAGTGGTAGTAGCAGAAGTTTTATCACTTGTTGTGAGCGGAGCATTTTTGATAACTAAGAGGAAGAAATATCAATATGCATAAATTGGCGAAAAAATGTTTTTAAAAACATGATAAAATAAAAATTAAAAAGGGAGAAAATTATGAGTATAAATGGAACTGGGAAATATGAACTTTGGTTTTTAATATTAGCTATATATATTAGCATATTGTGTTTAATAGTAATAGGTGTATTAAGTGTAAAGGTCAAACATAATGAAGAATTAGTAGGAAAAATGATAGGAAGTTCAGTGTCGATAATTGAAATCACAAGAACAAGTATATGTTTTGCAGTAAATGGTGCAGATAAAATTCCATATGATTATTATGAAGAGTATAAGATATTCAAAAGAGATGAGAAAAACGATATACTTGAATGGGAAGAAATGAAAATAAATTCAAATAATCAGAATGATACTCCTGCTGTAGTTTTTACGGCTCCAGATAATGAGGTGCAACAAATAACTTATGATTTGGAACAAAAATATGGGAATTTGGAGCAACGGAGAATATAAATTTATATTAACTAATTTTCCAGTAATTGAAATATATTTCAGTATAGATGAAAATAATGAAGTAATATATAATAAGTCAGTAGCCATAGATATTACATCAAGAAATAGTTATTTAAGGAAAATAATAACAAATAATGAAATTAAAATGTCAGTTGGATGGTAGAAATAAGTTAAAAGTAATATTAGGACATAAAAAAAGTCTAAAATCCCTATTACAGTAGACCAAAAAAATTTTGACCGTTTATCTACCATTTTGAAAAGATATATGTTACAATATATATGTATTCAAAATAAAGCAAGGGTAGGAGCATTTGATGAGTTAGCTCCTACCCTTTTTCTTATTCTTATACATACACGAAAACTCTGGAGTTTTTCGCAATTGCTATAATTATATTAACATATCTTTTTTATAAGTCAAATGAAATTTTGTGAAAGTTATAGGATGTGAACCATCAAAGGAATTATTAATTTTTCTTAATTTTCTTGAATTTGCATCAAAACAGGAATATAATAATACACGTTAGGAGGACAAATTATGAGGATTTTAAAAAAGATAAATAAAGGTATAGTGCTTACAT
>JAAVZQ010000181.1 GCA_022791735.1 Clostridia bacterium | reverse complement strand
CATATCTTTGTTATAATATATACAAAAATGGAATATTTTGGAGGTAAACAGATGACAAAAAAAGGGATGATATTATCAATAATTTTAGCCATTTTGCTTTTAACAATTATAATAATTGTATGCTTACAGAATAATAAACCACACAAAGATATTGGTAACAATACAAATGAAATAGCAAATAAAGAAGATGAAGAACTAGGTGATTTTGCATTAAATGTAACATATAATACAGGATTTGATTTAGAAAAATTAAAATCATATTCTTTGCCTATTATTATACAATTGGGTTCCCCTGAAGAAGAAATATGTAAAAGTATGATGTTAGATATTAAAGGGTTAAATCGTGCATTCAGAAAAAAAGCTCTTGTAAAGTATATTGATACTGATAAATATCAAAGTCTTTGGCAAGATGAAAGAGTACAAGTAAATGGAAAAACAATGCAGATTTTAATAGATAGTGAAGGAAAGCCATTTGATACAGAAGAATCTGTTGCACTTGGATATAGATTAATAAAAGATGAGGAAGGAAACCATATTTATACAGTACATGATGGGGATCTTACATTAGAAGGAATGATAGAAATTCTAAATCAAATGGGAATGAAAAAATAAGCGGTTTAGACAAAAAAGGATAAATATTACATTTACATTACAATTTTTTTAATTTATTGACAATATATTTTAAAATCGATATAATAAAATCACTAATAAACATAAGAAATGAAAGAGAGGAAAAATAGGGATGAAAAGTAAAAATATACTAAGGGGAATTGCGATAGCTATAATTGCTATTGCATGCATAATAATATTTCCAAACGTTGTCAATGCTGATGTAACATATACAAGGAAAATTGTAGGAAGCAACAAAAGTTTTGAATTTACTTTTAGTGGGTTAACTTTAACTGAAGGAAAACAATATCAATTTGCATTAACAAAAAGTGCAGGAGTAACAGCTGACACAAAATGGTACAACATTGCAAATACAACAGCTACTACAGCAGTAGTTAATTTGAACGCAGGAGACAAAGATATAGCAAGTATATTAAAAGAAATAGATACAGGATATATATACATAAAAGCAACTGATAGTGCGGATGGAACTTATGTGTTAGATAAAAAAGAAGTAGATTTGAAGTTACCAATGTTAGATGCAATTAGTTATTCAAAACAGGGAAATTGGTACAGTATTAATGAATTATATAATACTGGATCAGTACAAGGTAGTGGAATAGGTCAAGGAAATGGTACTATATCAGATGGAACATATTATCAATTCCAAAAAGTAACTGATAGAAATTTTATAGCGAAATATTTAGAAAATAAAAATGATATTACTAAAATAGCAAATTTATTACCAACATATCCAACAAGAGGATATGCACAAAGTGGATACTTTAGTGCTCAAGATCATAACGATGGATTATATATTTTATGGATAGAGCAAGTGGGAACAGGAACAGACAAGACAATTCATGGAGCAATAATACATGACGGTAAACCTACAGCTACTACGGTAGATGAATATTTAGGTACAACACCTACAACTAGCCCAAGTGCTAGTCCATCACCAAGCCCATCACCAGATGGAACATGGGCAGATATTTCTAAAATGAAAGTAGAACTTGAAAGTGGAGACGTAAATAATGACTTAAATATTTCAGGAATATCAGTAATTGATGGACATGAATACTATGTATATGTAACTAAAAATAAAAT
>JAAVZQ010000155.1 GCA_022791735.1 Clostridia bacterium | reverse complement strand
TCTATTACTATCTAAATATTTCATATCTATATACACTCCACGCCTATTTTGGCATATCTCCATTATTCCACCTACAAATTCCTTTGGTGTTAATATCTCTGCATTTACAATTGGCTCTTCTATGTAAGATATTTCTTGTGGCGCCCCAAGGTCTGTTGGATTGTACAAATCAATTACCTCTCCATTTGTTTTATGAACTTTATATATAACTGATGGAGAAGTCGTAATTAAACTCAAATCAAACTCTCTATCTAGCCTTTCTTCAATTATCTCTAAATGTAATAGTCCTAAAAAACCACATCTAAACCCAAAACCTAATGCTGCTGACGTTTCTGCTTCATATTCTAATGCTGCATCATTTAGTTTGAGTTTCTCTAATGCAACTTTCAAAAATTCGTAATCGCTTCCATCCATTGGATATAACCCACAATAAACCATTGGATTTACTTTTTTATATCCTGGCAAACTCTCTTTGGCTGGATTTTGATTTAAAGTGATTGTATCTCCAACATGTATATCAGATAAATTTTTTATACTTGCTGCAATATATCCGAACTTCTCCGTGCTGAAATCCCATCACAAGGCACATAAGTTCCAGGTTCAAATGTTCCGAACTTCTACAACTGTAAACACCTTATTTGCCTTCATAAGTAAAATTTCGTCTCCGCACTTTTACAGTTCCATCTACAACTCTTACATGTGCTATTGCACCTTTATAATTATCATAATATGAATCAAAAATCAAACATTTTGTAGGTGCTGTTTCGTCTCCATGAGGTGCTGGAATTTTTGTTACAATCTGTTCTAAAACCTCATCAACATTTAATCCTGTTTTTGCTGATATACAAGGTGCATCACTCGTATCTAGTCCAATTATATCTTCTATTTCCTTTTTTACTTCCTCTGTTCTTGCATTTGGAAGATCAACTTTATTTATTACTGGTATAATCTCCAAATTATTGTCAAGTGCTAAGTATACATTTGCAAGCGTTTGTGCCTCTACTCCTTGTGTGCTATCCACCACAAGTATTGCCCCATCACATGCAGCTAAACTTCTTGATACTTCATAATTAAAATCTACATGTCCTGGTGTATCTATTAAATTTAAAGTGTATTCATTTCCGATCTTTTGCCTTATACTTCATTTTTACAGCTTGAGATTTTATTGTTATTCCTCTTTCTTTTTCTAAATCCATATTATCTAAGACTTGAGATTCCATTTCTCTTTCTGAAAGTACACCTGTCATTTCTATCAATCTATCTGCAAGTGTAGATTTACCATGGTCTATATGTGCAATTATACTAAAATTTCTGATAAAATCTTGTTTTTTTTGCATTTGTATTTTATTCTCTCCTTTTTCTATTCGCTTTTA
>JAAVZQ010000113.1 GCA_022791735.1 Clostridia bacterium | reverse complement strand
TATTTTCAAATGGGTAATGTAATTGTGCAAAAGGCATTGAACCAGAGTCAAACCAACAGTCTATTACTTCTTTTGCTCTTGTCATTTCTTTACCACATTTTTCACATTTTAGATGAACCTCGTCAATATATGGTTTGTGAAGTTCTATATCTTGTGGTACATTTATGCCCTTTTCTCTTAATTCTTCTATACTTCCAATACATTCTTTATGTCCACATTCACATTTCCAAATTGGAAGTGGGGTTCCCCAATATCTATCTCTTGAAATTCCCCAGTCTATAACATTTTCAACGAATTTTCCAAATCTTCCTGTTCTTATTGTATCAGGATGCCAATGAATTTTGTTATTGTTTTCTACAAGTCTATCTCTTAATGTAGACATCGCAACAAACCAGCTCTCTTTTGGATAGTATAAAAGCGGTGTATCGCATCTCCAGCAATGTGGATATGAGTGCATATGTCTTTCTGCTTTAAATAATTTATTATTTTCTTTTAGATAATTTACTATGCTTTCATCGCATTTCTTTACAAACTTTCCTGCCCAAGGTGTAACATCATCTACAAATTTTCCTTCTTTATCTACTAAGTTCACAAATGTTATTCCATTTGCTTTTGCGACAACACTATCGTCTTCACCATAAGCTGGTGCAATATGTACAATTCCTGTTCCTTCTTCTAATGATACATAATCTCCATGAATTACCTCAAAAGCCTTTCCTTCCACTTTTGCAAATGGTAATAATTGTTTGTATTTAGTTCCAAGAAGTTCTTCTCCTTTGAATTCTTTTATTATTTCATAGTCTTCACCTAAAACTTTATCACAAAGTTCTTTGGCTAAGATATATGTTTCATCAGGCTTAATGCATTCATTTTCACTTGAATTAACCTTTGCTTCAACATAAGTATATGCCTTATTTAAGCATAAAGCTAAGTTTGATGGAAGTGTCCATGGAGTAGTCGTCCATGCTAGTATATATGTATTTGGTTTTCCTTCTACTTCAAATTTACAAGTACATGTCAAATCATTTACATCTTTATATCCTTGTGCAACTTCGTGTGAAGATAAAGCTGTACCACATCTTGGACAATAAGGCATAACCTTATGACCTTCGTATAATAAGTCTTTATTCCACATTTGCTTTAGCGCCCACCAAACAGATTCTATGTAATCATTATGATATGTAACATAAGGGTTATCCATGTCAACCCAAAATCCTATTTGGTTTGTCATTTCTTCCCACATAGAAACATAAGTAAACACACTTTGTTTACAATCTTTTATAAACTTTTCAATTCCATATTCTTCAATTTGTGCTTTTCCTGATATACCAAGCTTTTTCTCTATTTCAAGTTCTACTGGAAGTCCATGTGTGTCCCATCCAGCTTTTCTAATAACTTGATAACCTTTCATTACTTTGTATCTAGGAATTATGTCTTTCATTACCCTTGTTAAAATGTGACCAACATGTGGTTTTCCATTTGCTGTAGGTGGTCCGTCATAAAATGTGAAATATCTTTCTCCTTTATTCATACCAAAGTTCTTTTTTATTATATCATTTTGCTTCCAAAAATTTCTTACTTCGATTTCGTTTCCTGCAAAACCATTCGTTAATTCTACTTTTTTGTACATATATTTATCCCCCTTTTATGCTGTTTCTTTTTTATTCTGTTTATCCTCTTTAGGCTTTGGTTTAATCTTACGTTTTAAGTGTCTTTTCTGTGTTCTCTCTTCATTTATCACTAAGTTTGGCTCTTTTCCTTCAAGAACTGTTCCCTTAGTTATAGCACATTTCTCAATTTTAGGGTTTGACGGTATATCAAACATTACATCCCTCATTACTTCTTCAATAATTGAACGTAATCCTCTAGCTCCTGTATTTCTTTCTATCGCCTTATCAACTATTGCACCAATTGCTTCATCTTCAAATTCTAGCTCTACATCATCAAATTCTAATAATCTCTTATACTGCTTTATAAGTGCATTTTTTGGCTCTGTTAAAATTTTGATTAAAGCATCTTTGTCTAACTCTCTAAGTGTTGTAACAATTGGAAGTCTACCAACAAACTCTGGAATAAGACCAAATCTTAATAAATCCTGTGGTAATAATTCTTCATATATTTTGTATTTATCAATTTCTTTTTTGCTTTCAATCTTAGCAGAAAATCCTATTCCCTTTTTTCCAACTCTTTCTTTTATGATATTATCTAAGCCTTCAAAAGCTCCTCCACAAATGAAAAGTATATTTGAAGTATTAATTTGTAAAAGTTCTTGATGTGGATGTTTTCTTCCACCTTGTGGTGGAACTGATGCAACCGTTCCTTCTATTATTTTAAGCAAGGCTTGCTGCACTCCTTCTCCGCTTACATCTCTTGTAATAGAAGGATTTTCTGATTTTCTTGTAATCTTATCTATCTCATCTATATATACAATCCCTCTTTCAGCAAGTTCTATATCATAATCCGCTGCTTGTATTAATTTTAAAAGGATGTTTTCAACATCTTCTCCTACATATCCTGCTTCTGTGAGAGTTGTCGCATCTGCAATTGAAAATGGTACATTTAGTATTTTAGCAAGTGTTTGTGCAAGAAGTGTTTTTCCTGAACCTGTAGGTCCGAGTAATAACACATTACTTTTTTGTATCTCCACATCATTTGCTTCTTCTTCATTATTTATTCTTTTATAATGATTGTACACAGCAACTGAAAGTGTCTTTTTTGCTGTTTCTTGACCTATTACGTATTCATCTAATATTGCTTTTATTTGTTCAGGATTTGGAAGTTCTTCTTCTTCACCTAAAGTATATCCTATTTCCTCATCATCACTTATATCCTCGTCTACAATGCTTTTACAGATGCTAATGCATTCATCACATATATACACACCTGGTCCTGCAACTATCTTTTTTACGTTCTCTTGTGCTTTACCACAAAAAGAACATTTTATATTTTTTATATTCTTGTCATTATCATTATTTCTTGCCATTTATTCCTCCTTAATTAGCTGTTAGATATTAGAAATTAGAACAACAGCGACATGATTAATATACTTATATCATGTCGCTAAAGTTGTTTGGTTTTAAGCTCTTCTGTCTAAAATTCCGTCAATTAGTCCATATTCTAATGCTTCCTCAGCTGTCATATAGTTATCTCTTTCTGTATCTTTATTTACTATGTCTAATGGCTTTCCTGTTCTATCACTCAAAATCTTATTAAGTTTTTCTCTTGTTTTTACCATATGGTCTGCATGTATCTTTATTTCTGTTGTTTGCCCTGAAAGTCCACCTGAAATTAAAGGTTGATGTATTAATATTTCTGAATTTGGTGTTGCAAACCTTTTTCCTTTTTCTCCTGATGCTAAAAGTACAGCTCCCATACTTGCTGCCATACCTACACATATTGTAGATACTGGACATTTGATATAATTCATTGTATCATAGATTGCCATTCCATCTGTTATAGAGCCACCTGGGCTATTTATATACAAAGATATTTCTTTATCTGGATCTTCTGACTCTAAGAATAAAAGCTGTGCAACAACAACTCCTGCCGATGCACTATCAACCTGCTCACCTAAAAAGATTATTCTATCTTTTAATAATCTTGAGAAAATGTCATAAGACCTCTCTCCTTTATTTGTTTGCTCTATTACATAAGGTACTAAGCTATTATTTATCATCTTTCTTTTTTCCTCCTCTGTTTAATTCAAACAATAATCAGCATCTTGCTTCGTTGTTGTTCAGCAGATTTCCACTCAATGTACACATGTACACTTCGTGGAATATCTGCTTCACACGCCTTGCAATATACTAATTCTTGTTTGAATTTTTTATTTTTGTTATGTATAACATTGTAATTCTATTAATAACTGCCTGTGGCAAAACAAACGATATTCAAAGCTGTGAATAAATTTATTTAATTTTTGCGTTTTGAACCAAAAACTCGATAACTGCATCTTGTTTTAAAGTTTTTGTTATGTATTCCATAAAGTTCTCATTTTCTTTTATTTCTTCTGCTTTTTTGCCATAAGCTTTTGCCATTTCTTCTACCTTTTCTTGGACTTTGCTTGGCTCTGCTTCTATTTTTTCTGCTTCTATAATTGCTTCTAGAACAAGTCTTGTTTTAACTGCTATTTTTGCTTGTTCTTCTCCTTCTTTTCTAAAATCTGCCATTGTTTTTCCTGTCATATTTAGGTACATCTCTAAGTTCATACCCTGGTAGCTAAGTCTTGTTTCAACTTCTTTTGTCATGTTATCTAATTCTGTTTCAATCATTCCTGATGGAATATCGATTTCTACATCTTCACAAGCCTTTTTTATAAGTTCTTCTTCTGTCTCATATTTTGCTCTTGATTTGTTTTGTTCTTCAATTTTCTCTTTTATACTATTTTTTAATTCGTCTAGTGTGTCAAATTCACTTGCATCTTTTGCAAAATCATCATTTAGTTCTGGCAATTCTTTTTTCTTAATTTCATGTAATTTTACTTTGAAAACTGCATCTTTTCCTTTTAAATCTTCTGAAAAATAGTCATCTGGGAATTTTACTTTTATATCTCTTTCTTCTTCCATTTTCATGCCAATGATTTGCTCTTCAAAGCCTGGTATAAAAGTGTTGCTTCCTATTTCTAGTTCGTGTCCTTCACCTTTTCCACCTTCAAATTTAACACCATCAACAGAACCTTCAAAGTCAATTACAGTGATATCTCCATTTTCTACTGGTCTATCTTCTACTGTAACTACTCTTGCATTTCTTTCTAACATATGTCCAAGCTCGTGTTCTACATCATCGTCTGAAACATTATACTCTATTTTTTTAATTTCTATACCCTTATATTTTCCAAGTTTTACTTCTGGTTTTATTTGAACAATTGCTGTAAATTTAAGGTCTTGTCCTTTTTCCATTTGTTCAATATCTAAATCTGGGTTGCTTACTGCTTCTATATTGTTTTCTTTTAATTCTTTTTCGTAAATTTCTGGAACTACCTCATTAAATGCATCTTCATAAAAGATAGATGGTCCATAAGTTTTTTCAACTATTGCCATAGGGGCTTTTCCTTTTCTAAATCCTGGTATATTAAAGTATCTAGCACTTTTCTCATATACCTTTACTATTGCTTCATCAAATTTTTTAGCCTCTATAACAAAGCTAAGTTTTAGTTCATTTGCATTTTTTGTTTTTTCAATTTTAATACTCATTAATTTTCAGTCCTTCCTAATCTTACTAACTCCCACAATTATATACACTTTTTCGGGTTATGTCAATAGGTAAAAAGAAAAAAGCAGACCTATCATTGCATATTTTTACGGCGAATATCAGTATTGTTGTGCATATTTTTACGACGAATGTTGATGCGTTTATGCATATTTTTATGATGAATGGCTTGTTTTTATTATATTTAATAGATTGCTTTTTTGAGTATAATATAAAAATGTGAAACTTTTTTGTTTCTTGTTTCAAAAGAAGTTTCACATTTTTATATTATACGTTTTTTATATTAATTAGGAATAAGCACGGCGCGGAACCCGTAGTCGTTGCCGGCATTGACACTGTGGTAAGAGAACGCGAAGAGACCGGCACCGCTATACGCATAGAAATCGTAGCCACGTAGGAACACTGGGTAGCTCGAAGACACGAAGCTAGCGAAGTCTCCGTTCCAGCCAGATGTTTCTGTTGTTGCATCTCCTGGCTTTCCTGTAGAACCTGTGTATAGTGTTACATACTTGCTACTACTTCCTGTTGGCATTCCTGTTGTCCACGATGTTGTTCCTCCTTGGAAGAAGCTTGCTGTATACTCCCATACGCATCCACTCATATCATATACTCCTGTGATATTTTGGGTTGTACTTGTATTTGTTGTACTCTCTGGGCTTGTTACTGCGTATATTCCTGTTGGGCTACTGTTTTTATTTGTCTTATTTTGCTGTATCAAGTCTTGTCCATTCATTCCATATTTACTATGCGCTAAATATGCTACAGCTCCCCATTCGCTATTTTTTTGTAAATGACTATCTACTCCGCTTAATCCATATCTACTTGCATTTTTTATATCCTGTGATAATGTATACATATCTCCTACTGTTATATAGTTATATGCATAAGTATTTGCTTTAAATACTGGATAACTCAT
>JAAVZQ010000112.1 GCA_022791735.1 Clostridia bacterium | reverse complement strand
TTTGATTTCATTAGTTTTTGCGTTATGTTCTTCTACTGTTTTTGTAAAGTAAACATTTCCATCTTTATCTGCAACAAAGAATAAATAATCTGTATCATTTGGCTCTATTGCTGCTTCTAATGCTGCTTTTCCAACCATTGAGATAGGTCCGAACAGGAAGTTTTCCTGCCATGTTTGGTCCACGAGTATTATATGGATTGCTATCATTTATTTCATTTTTGTATAAGTCACGTGTACCAAGTTCTATTTTTGAACCATAATATGTTGTAACATCACATCCAAGTGACATTCTTTTATTCAATCTATTATATAATACGCTTGATATATCTTTCCTATCTTTATCAAACATTGATTCATTTTCAATAATTGATGCTAATGTAAGTATATCATGTACATCATAGCTACTTGATTGTATATCTGTTTTGTATTCATTTAATACTTTTTCCATTTTATCAAGCATTACTTTGAAAATATCTTTTACTGATACATCTTTGCTTTCAAATGTATATGTATCTGGGAAAAGGTATCCTTCTAATGCATAATATATATCTTCATTTTTTATATCTTTTGTAATAAACCAATATTTGCTTATTAAACTATCTATATATTCAGTGTCTTCTAATACTGCATATACATCTTCTTCTGTATTGTTTGTGTTTGCTGCAATTGTTTTTGCAACATATCTAAAGGTCTTACCTTCTACAAATGTTATGTTGTGCCCATCTTTAAACACTTTTCCTGTTTGCAGAGCTTCTGCAATTTCTGGTACAGACATATCTTTTGTAATAGTGTATTTTCCTGCTTTAAAGTTAGATATATTATTTAGTTTTACATATATCTTAAATACAAGTGTGTCTTTAATTAGTCCCTTTTCTTTTAATACATTAGCAATTTTATCAGTGCCTGAGCCCATTGCTATCTCAAATTCTACTTGTTCTTCTTTTGTGCCTGTTCCTGATAAAGATGTATTATACCATAATAATGCTGAAATTACTACAATTATCACTAATAATATTAGCATAATTATTATTTTTACTCCTAAGTGTGATTTTTTCTCTTCTGCATGTTTGTTTCTTCTTCTTGGTATTTCGTTTTCTTCCATATTTATTTTCCTTTCTTATGTTTATAATTTACAGCTAATAACAATTTAAAGTCCGCGCAGGGTAGTTATATATGATTTTTAAATAACACCGCGTAAGCGTTCAAACGAGCAATCGCGAGTGCGAAATGGAGTAACCGACATTGTAAGCTACGCCGTCACGCACAGATTAGAGGTTACGACACCAAGGTGTTAAAAAAAATTATATATAACTATCCGTGGCAGGACAGCCGAAACTTTAAAGCTGTAAATTATCAATTATTAAAGATTATGATTTTGTAAAAATTCGCTTGACAAAATATTATTGTTTGTTATCCCGATTGTTCCACCAATCTCTCTAAGTCTTGGTATAAGTTCCGTTACAAATCTTTCTAGTTTTTCCTTTTCTGCTGACACATCTTTTAAATCTAGGTTCACTACATATTTTTCTTTTGAAATCATCTCTGATATAACCTTTTGTATAGCTTCTTTTCTTGTTGTAAAATTATTTAGCTTTTCTGCTTTCAGTAAACTATTTGTAACTTTTATTGAATTTTCTATGTTTTCTGCTTTTAATGTCTTTCCTCTTTCTCCCATAGCTGTCCTTTTATATTCTTTATCAGTCATTTTATTACTCTTAACGTATCCCATTTTGCCATCATAACTTAAAACTTTAATCCAACCCTTTTTTTCAGTTTCTCCTATATAGATTAGTTCTTCGTCTTTTCCTAGTTTTTTTATAGTTTTAGAAAAACCACTTGTATTTTCTTTTAAGCTTGTCTTTTTCATAGTTTTAAATGTTACAAATTCATCATATAAAGAATATATAATGCTTGATTTTTCTGTCCCAAACACTTCTATATTGTAGACTTTCGTAAGTTCTGATATTGGTATCATATATTGGTTGTTTCCATAATCTAATACACCTGAATTTAATATTAAATTTGCACTATTTAATTCTAATGTATTGTTTACTACATCTATTGCTGCTACTTTAGTTTCGTGCGTTGTAATTACTTTTTTGGTTTCTTCTTCAAAGTATATATCTTTGTCAAAAATCTTACCAATATCTTGAATAGACAGATAAAGTATATTATCTTTATTAATGTATGGAGCATGAGATAAAGTTTCTATGATGTTTTCTCCTTTTACAAATACAGAGACATCATATTTTGGCACTTCTTTTTTAGTAAAAATATTTTTTATAAATATTATAATAACTATTAGTATTACTAAAAGAAAAACCCTAGAAATTAGCTTCTTTTTATTTACTTTTCTTTTTTTCTTCATCTATTCCTCCATATATTTTGAGGTGTTTATATTTTATACCACTTTAAAATAAATGTCTATACATTTTTAGAAATTTGTAGATTTTTAAGTGGTCAAAATGCTCTGTCCTAATTAGACCATAAAACGAACGTTTAGGAACAATTCCTAAACGTCCATTCCGCCTTTTAAATTGTATAAATCGGTGTATCCTAATTCCTCTAATATAGCACATCCTTTTTTGCTTCTGCTACCACTTTGGCAATAAAGAATAATTGTATCATTTTTATTTGGCAAATATCTTACTGCATCTCTTCTTATATTATATAGCGGAATGTTTATTGCAGTAGTTATTCTTCTTTCTGCAAATTCTTGTGGGCTTCTAACATCTACTAATTTTACATTTGCATGACTTTTTATTAATTTATGCAATTCTTCATAATTTATTTCCTTTAAATTTCTTGTACTACCAAAACTTTTCTTACTTTCTCTTCTAAATATTCTTTTTAATACTTTTTTTATTTTCACTTTACTTCCTCCATATTTTAGTATATGAAACTAATATTAATTTCGTCCATTTTATGTAAAATTATTCTGGTTTACATTTTAAAGTTATCCACTCAAAAATTAAAAATGTGGATAACTTTGTGAATAACTATTTAAAAGAGATATAGCGATTATTTTTTGTAAGTTTATATAATTTTTTGTTTTTATGTGAATTCTTTATTCGATTTTTGCAACATTATGGCAATCAATTATTGTTATTCTACACCTTAAAAAGCACTGTTTCCGTAAGAAACAGCGCTTTTTTGGACCATATTTTAATAATAAATTAGCCAATATATTATTAGTATTATCTCGGATATAAGAATAACAGGGAAACCTACTGTAAAGTATAGTTTTCTAGTTTTATGTTTAAATATGTACATACCAGCTATGGTTCCAAAGCCACCACCAAGTAAAGTAAACAAAAACAGTGTTTTTTCTGGAATTCTCCATGAACCATGTTTTGCTTTTTGCTTATCTATAAACATAACCAAAAATCCGTATTAAGTTCACTCCTACGATATATGCTATGATATATTCTAGTGGTATTATTTTTATTAACTCATCAAACCCCATGCTATTCTCCTTTTTATTTTATCTTATCTATATATTATACACCATATTAAAATGCCATGTCAAATAGACTAATTTGATTTGTTTCACTCATACCTTCAACACAACCAAATTTCTCGAGAAGTGCAATTGTTGCATCTCCAACTTTTGCTCTCTTTTTTATATCTTGTTTAGAAATAAACTCTCCTTTTTCTCTTGCTTCTTGTATACTTGTTGCAGCAATTCCACCCATTCCTGCTATACTATTTAGTGGCGGACGTATTGCTCCATCTTCTATCGTAAATTTCATAGCATCTGATTTATAAAGGTCAATAGGCAAAAAATTGTATCCTCTTTCATACATTTCAAGTACTATCTCTAGTACTGGGTACATATCTTGGTCTTTTTTACTTGCTTCATTTCCTAACCTTTTTATTTCTGCCATTTTTTCTCTTACTTTGCTCTTGCCAAAAATCATACATTCACTGTCGAATTTGTCTGCTGCTCTTATTGAGAAAAACGCTGCATAATATGCAAGAGGAATATGTACCTTAAACCAAGCTATACGAAATGCCATTGTAACATAAGCAACAGCATGTGCTTTTGGGAACATGTACTTTATCTTTTTACATGAGTCGATATACCAATCTGGCACATTATTTTCTCTCATTAAACTTTCTTGTTCTTCTGTTAGTCCTTTTCCTTTACGTACACATTCCATGATTTTGAAGGAATTTTGTGAAGGAAGCCCTTTACTTATTAAATATGTCATAATATCATCTCTAGTACAAATCGCTTCAGAAAGTGTTACTGTTTTTGCTTTTACTAATTCTTGCGCATTATTTGTCCACACGTCGGTTCCATGAGAAAGCCCAGATATTCTAACTAATTCTTCGAATGTTTTTGGTAAAGTTTCTACTAACATTTCTCTAACAAACCTAGTACCAAACTCAGGAACTCCAAAGGTTCCGACTTTTGAATCTATTTGCTCTGGTCTCACGCCTAAAGTATCTGTTGAAGAAAATATCGCCATTGTTTGTTTGTCATCAAGTGGTATTGTTTTTGGATCAACATCTGTTAAGTCTTGTAGCATTCTAATAACTGTCGGATCATCGTGCCCTAGCATATCAAATTTAAGCAAGTTCTTATCTATTGAGTGATAATCAAAGTGTGTTGTTATAATATCTGAGTTTGGATCATCTGCTGGGTGCTGAACTGGGCAAAATTCATATATTTCATGCCCTGTTGGAACAACTACAACACCTCCTGGATGCTGACCTGTTGTTCTTTTTACTCCTGTGCAACCTATTGAAAGTCTTTCTATTTCTGCAGAATTCATAGGTATATTTCTTTCTGCATAATAATTTTTTACATATCCAAAGGCTGTTTTCTCTGCAATTGTACCAATTGTTCCCGCTTTAAATGTAGTGCCTTTTCCAAGGATTACTTCTGCATATTTATGCGCTTTTGTTTGATATTCTCCTGAAAAATTTAAGTCTATATCTGGTTCTTTATCTCCATTGAAACCTAAGAAAGTTTCAAATGGTATATCTACACCATCTTTTACAAGTTTTTCCCCACATTTTGGACAAACTGCATCTGGTAAGTCAAAACCATTTTTTACTCCATGGTCTGAAAAATCTGAATATTTGCATTTAGGGCATCTGTAATGTGGTTTTAAGGCATTTACTTCTGTTATTCCTGTCATATATGCAACAAGTGAAGAACCAACAGAACCTCTTGAACCTACTAAATAGCCATCTTCATTTGACTTCCATACAAGCTTTTGTGCAATGATATACATTACAGAAAACCCGTTTTTTATAATGGAATCTAGTTCTTTTCTAAGCCTTACTTCAACTATTTCTGGTAAGTTTTCTCCATATAGTTCTTTTGCTTTATTTACTGCAATTTCTTCTATTGTTTTTTCACAACCTTCAATATATGGTGGGCATTTTTCTTTGGAGATTGGACTTATAGGTTCACACATGTCTGCAATCAAATTTGTATTTGTAACTACTACTTCATACGCTTTGTCTCTTCCTAGATATCCAAACTCATGTAACATTTCTTCTGTTGTGCGTAAATATAGCGGTGCTTGCATATCTGCATCATCGTATTTTTGTCCTGCTTGCAAAATTCGTCTATATATTTCGTCCTGTGGATCCATAAAATGGACATCACATGTTGCAACAACTGGTTTTTTTAGTTTTTCCCCAAGCGCTACTATTTTCTTATTTATAGCAATTAAATCATCTCTACCTTCCACTGTGCCGTTTCTTACCATGTATTCGTTATTTCCAAGTGGCTGTATCTCTAAATAGTCATAAAAAGATGCAGTTTGTTCTATTTTTTCTTCTGATAATCCTTCTAGGATTGATTGATATAACTCGCCTTGGTCACATGCGCTTCCTATAATTAATCCTTCACTGTATTTTTTATAAAGGCTTTTTGGTATTTTTGGCTTTTTATAAAAATAATCTAGATGTGAAAATGATATTAATTTATATAGATTTTTTAACCCTGTGTAATTTTTTGTTAAAATTACTGCATGATATGTAGATAAATGCTTTAAGTCTAGGTTGTCTTTATAGATACTTTCTATGTCATTTAGGCTTTTTGCACCTTTTTCTTTTAGGTTTCTAAGCATTACTTCAAATACCTTAACCAATGTTTTTACATCGTCTAAGGCTCTATGCGCTACATCAACCCTTATACTTAGATTATCTGCAATAACTCCAAGTTTAAACTTTTTGTATTCTGGGAACATATCTCTTGCAAGTGCAAGGGTATCTATGTATGTATTATTAATTTTTAATCCTTGTAAATCTGCAAAATGTCTAATAAATCCCATATCAAAATTTGCATTGTGCGCAACAATTACACTATCTCCTGCAAATTCTAAGAATTTAGGAAGCACTGTTTCTATTGTATCTGCATCTCTTACCATATCGTCTGTGATATGTGTAACTTTTATAACTTCGTATGGTATAGGTTTTTCTGGATTTACAAAGGTTTCAAAGGTATCTATTATTTCACCATTTTTAATTTTTATTGCTCCAATTTCTGTGATTTTCTCTGTTCTATATGAAAGCCCTGTGGTTTCTATATCAAACACACAATATTCTGTGTCTAAGTCCTGATTTCTTGAATTATATACACTTGTCTGCCCGTCTGGTACAAGATATGCTTCTACCCCATATATGACTTTTATATCTTGGTTATTGTCTTCTACTACATGGTTTGCTGCTGGAAATGCTTGCACTACTCCATGGTCTGTGATTGCAATAGATTTCATCCCCCAGCTTCTTGCACGATTGATTAAATCTTGAACTGGTGTAACTCCATCCATTTGGCTCATTTGTGTATGCATGTGAAGTTCTACTCTTTTTACTTCACTATGGTCTTGTCTTGTATTTTCTTCTTTAGCTGATGCCTCTAAGATATTTTTTGCCATTATTGTTACCTCTTTAGAAAATGGATCGAATTGTGCATCTCCACTTACTGTAACTCTTGATGCGTTTTTTATTCTTGCTAAAACTTTATCTTTTTCATCTGCATTTATAAAGGCTTTACAAGTGATTGTACATGTTCCATCAAATACATTTATCATTAAAAGGAAGTTCCCTGATTTTAATTCTCTTAAGTCTTGTTTTATAATTTTTCCGCAAATAACAACTTTTCCACTGTCTATATTTACATCTTTCACTTTGACTTGTTTTTCTGAAATTTTAGCTTTTTTGTTGCCATAAATCATTGGTGTGATTTCTTCTTCTTTTGTTTCTCCCTTAGTTGCTTTTTCTTTCTTTACAATACTTTCTTCAATATTTATTTGGACTTCATTTACTTTAAATCTAGATTTTAAATAATATTCAAATTCAAGTTTTTCTCCAATTACAATTTTTTGACTTGATTTTAAATCTATTGTGAGTTTATTTGATTTTTTAAAAATACTTACATTTGTTATTTCACAATTTAGAATTCTGCTTCTTGACTGAAAGTCTTTGAATACATCTTTTACTATTTTTACTTCATTTGTCATTTTGATTTGCCTCCGATTTTGTACTTTTGCTATTTGTTATTTTATATCAGTGACTGGTAAAAATCAAGGTAAAAATGCAAGAAAAAAATTTAAATTAATATACTCAAATATTACAAATAAATTCTATTATTTTTATATAAATTAAATCTGGATTTTTTAAGAATTCTTTATGCTAAAATTCAAATTGCTGTTTTTTAAGTTTTAAAATATTTTTTGATTATTCTTCATAATGTCCTTTACATGATATTATCCAAAGACTGTCATTACTACCAAAATTGTATACTAAACGATTTTCTTTATCTATTCTTCTACTCCATGCTTTTCTATGCCTCAATGGCTCTGGTTTTCCTATTCCATTTCCTAAGCCATTTCTTTCAATATCTTTAACCAATTCATTTATCCTTTTTAACGTCTTTTTATCTTGGAATTGCCAATACAGATAGTCCTCCCAAGCTTTGTCTGCCCATATCTTATTCATCTTCAACCTCTATCAACTCATGCATATTCCCTTTGCCTTGTTCTAGTTGTTCTATTGCTTTATCTATCATTGCTAAATATTTTGCATTTTTTGTTGCTTTCATTATTGAATTATATTTTTCTAAACTCATTAAAACTACATTTTTTTCATTTTTCCTTGTAACAATTACTGTTTCGTTATTATCGGTTGCTTTATCACAATAATCTTTTAAATTGCTTCTAATTGTTGAATAATTTACTGCTAACATTATACTCTCCTTTCTTATTGTACTATTTATTGTACTTAATATTGTACCATAATATTATATGCAAGTCAATCAATTTTATTTATATTTTTGTATATTTTATTTATTTTTGTTTAAATCTTATATCAATAGTGGTATAATTATATTAGATAATTTTAGGAGATGATTATATTGTCTAGTGTTAATTCAAAAGATGAAGTTAATATTAACAAACTTTATGGTAC
>JAAVZQ010000111.1 GCA_022791735.1 Clostridia bacterium | reverse complement strand
TTCATCTTTTGATATATTTAACATTAACAAAGACACCTCGAATATTTTTTATTTTGTTTTTCACTAACAAAATTATATCATAGGTGTCTTTGTTTTTTTATTTTTTCTTTTAATTTTTTCCCCAGATTATTTTACTCATATAACGTTTGGGGACGGTTCCAAAAAGTTCTTCTTGAGAATGAACCTTTTGGAACCGTCCCCAAACGTTCTTTTTTAAAATTCTATATTATTTCCATAATAGCTGTCTAACAAGATTTGTTTTATTTCTGTTACAAGTGGAAGCCTTGGATTTGCTGTTGTACATTGGTCTTCAAATGCTTTTTCAGCAAGCATATCTAGTTTCTCCAAAAATTCGCTTTCATTTATTCCTTCGTCTTTTAAGCATGTCGGAATTCCAAGTTTTCTATTCATTTCTTGTATAGCTGTAATTAGTGATTTTACTCCCTCTGCTGTACTTCCCGCTTTTAGACCTATTCTCCTTGCTAAATTTGCGTATTTTTCATCTGCTATAAAGTACTCATATTTTGGGAAAGATACGAACTTTGTAGGTTTTGTGCTATTATATTTTATAACATATGGTAAAATAATCGCATTTGCTCTACCATGTGCTATATGGAATTCTCCTCCTAACTTATGTGCTACTGAATGGTTTATTCCAAGAAAAGCATTTGTAAACGCCATACCTGCTATACAACTTGCATTGTGCATTTTCTCACGTGCTTCTCTGTTTGTTCCATCTTCATAAGCAACTGGCAAGTATTTATATACAAGTTCTACTGCTTTTTCAGCCAAACCATCTGTATAATCTGATGCCATATTTGATACATAGCTTTCTATGGCATGTGTCAAAACGTCCATACCTGTATCTGCTGTAATTTTCTTTGGAAGTGACATAACTAAATCTGGATCAATTATTGCAATATCAGGTGTTAGCTCATAATCTGCAAGTGGATATTTAATATTTTTCTTTTTATCTGTTATAACGGCAAATGAAGTTACTTCTGAACCTGTACCAGATGTGGTTGGTATTGCAACGAGCTTCGATTTCTCGCCAAGTTTTGGGAACTTATAGGTACGTTTCCTTATATCCATAAATTTTAGTTTTAAGCCTTCTACATCCGCTTCTGGGTGCTCATAGAAAAGCCACATTCCGTTTAGCTGCATCTATTGGGCTACCACCACCAAGTGCTATAATTACATCCGGCTTAAATTTGTTCATTGCCTCTATTCCTCTTTGGATAGTATCAAAAGATGGATCTGGCTCTACATCTGCAAATATCTCTGAATGCACATACTCTTTTCTTTTTCTTAAATGATAAAGTATTTTATCTACATATCCGAAGTTTTACCATAGATTCGTCTGTTACTATAAATGCTCTTGTTATTTCTGGCATTTTCTCTAAATAACCAATTGAACCTGCTTCAAAATATATTTTATCTGGTACCTTAAACCATTGCATATTAACACGTCTTTTTGCAACTCTTTTTATATTTATAAGATTCACTGATGATACATTTGCAGTAGTTGAATTTCCACCAAAAGTACCACATCCAAGTGTAAGTGATGGCATATTTGTGTTATATATATCACCAATTGCACCATGTGTTGAAGGAGAATTTACAATAATTCTTCCAACCTTTACTCTATTTGAAAATTCGTGTATTGTTTCTTCATCTTCTGAATGGATAACAGCAGAATGTCCAAGTCCTCCAAATTCAATTAATCTTTCTGCAAGTTCTATTCCTTCATCTCTATCTTCTACAATATAATATGAAAGAACTGGACTTAACTTTTCCTTAGAAAATGGATATTCTTCTCCCACTCCTGTTTGTTTAACAACTAGTACCTTTGTAGTTTCTGGGACTTCTATTCCTGCAATTTTTGCAATATTGCATGGACTCTGTCCTGCAATCTCTGAAATTAATTTTCCCTCTTTAAACATACCTTTTTCAAGTTTTTCTGTTTCTGCTTTACTTAGGAAATAGCATTCTGCATCTTTCATTAGCTTTTCAAAGTCTTTTGAAATCTCTTTATCAACAATTACTGCTTGTTCTGATGCACATATCATACCATTATCAAATGCTTTTGAAAGCACAAGGTCTGTAACTGCTGTCTTTAGTTTTGCTGTTTTATCTATATAACATGGTACATTGCCTGGTCCTACACCAAGTGCTGGCTTTCCACATGAATATGCCGATTTAACCATACCTGTTCCACCTGTTGCAAGTATTAAGCTAACTGCTGGATGGTTCATTAGTGCCCTTGTCGCTGTAATTGATGGTTCTTCTACCCATAAAATACAGTCCTCTGGTGCACCTGCTTCTATTGCAGCATCTCTTAATATTTTTGCAGTTTCACTACTACATTTTTGTGCTGAAGGGTGAAACCCAAATACTATAACATTTCTTGTTTTAGCTGCTATTAGTGATTTAAACATTGTTGTTGATGTAGGGTTTGTAACAGGTGTAACACCTGCAATTATTCCAATAGGCTCTGCAATTTCTTCATAGCCTTCTTCTACATTATCATTTATAACTCCTACCGTTTTATCATACTTTATACTATGATACACATACTCTGATGCAAACATATTCTTTGTAATCTTATCTTCGTAAATTCCTCTACCTGTTTCTTCTACTGCCATTTTTGCAAGCTTCATGTGATTTTCTAGTGCAGCCATTGCCATCTTTTTAGTAATATTGTCTACTGTTTCTTGGTCAAGCTCCATATACTTCTCTGATGCAACTTTTGCTCTTTCCATTAGGTCGTCTATCATCTTCTCTATTCTCTCTTGTTCTTTTTCAGTAATTTCCTTTGCCATTTTAATATCATTCCTTTCTTTTGTTACTTATTATATGGATTTTCAAAATAATAATTCATTTCGTTTCAAATATTATATACTAACTTGACGAAAAAAAAAACCCCTTTTCGAGGTTTTTTAAAAAATTGTTTTATTGATTATTTTTAATGTATTCAACAACATCATTTACAGTAACAATTTTTTCTGCATCTGCATCTGGAATTTCCATGTCAAATTCTTCTTCTAATGACATTATTAACTCTACTATGTCTAAAGAGTCTGCACCTAAATCATCTATAAAAGATGCTTCAAGGTTAACAGTATTTTCTGCAACTCCAAGTTGTTCTACAATTATTTCTTTTACTTTATCAAAAATTTCTTCTGTTTCCATTTTTATATACCCTCCTTAATTTTTAACTTTCTTGTTCTCCCTAAAGATATTATAAATTAAAGTATTTGTCAAGCATTTTTTTATATTTTTTCAAATTCTTCTATCATTTTATCTACCGCTCTATTTTCTACAAATTGTTCTGCCTGTTTTATAGTAAAGTAAAATAGGTATTCATCACTGCTTCCATGTGCTTTTACAACTGGTTTCTTTACTCCTAAGAATAATGCTCCACCATATTCTTTATAATCAAATTTTTTAGCAAATCTATTTATCGCTGGCATAGATGGAATTGCAGCAATTGTAGAAAGTGCATTCTTCATCAAACTCTCTTTTAATACTTGTTTTACAAACTTTCCAAGCCCTTCAACTGCTTTTAGAAATACATTTCCAGTAAATCCGTCTGTGACTAATATATCAATATCTCCTGAAAAAGCGTCTCTTCCTTCAACATTTCCGTACAAAGTTTAACCCAAGTTCAGGTGATTGCTCTTTTAGCAATTGATATGCAGCTTTTGTAAGATCATTTCCCTTTGTTTCTTCTGTACCAATATTCAAAAGCCCAACTGTCGGATTTTCTATTTTGTATGTATTTCTTAAATATATTGTAGACATTTGTGCAAATTGAAGCAAATTAATCGGTTTGCAATTTGTATTTGAGCCTGCATCTATTAGAAGTAATCTACTATTATATGCTGGTAAAATTCCGTGCTAACGCCGGTCTATCTATTCCTTTTATTCTGCCGAACTAAAAGTGTTGCACCTGTAAGTAATGCCCCAGAATTTCCTGCTGAAATAAATACATCTCCTTTATCCTCTTTCAAAAGATTAAATCCGAACTACCATTGATGAATCTTTTTTATGTTTGATTGCAACTGTTGGAGTATCTTCCATCTCAATTGTTTCTGTTGTATGGTGTATTTTTATATTGCTTGCTACTTCTTCTATCTTATCCTTTCCATAAAACTCTTTTACTTTTTGATTAATTATTTCTTCATTCCCTACTAAGCATATATCTGATTTTATTTCTTTTGATGCTCTTACTGCTCCTTTTATTACTGCATCTGGTGCATTATCTCCTCCCATTGCATCTACTAATATCATCATATCTAAGTTTCCCCTATTCTTTTATAGATTTATATATTTAAGTTATATTTATTACTTATTCATTTTATTATTATTTATAAAAAAAATCAATATATTTAGTAAATTATTCAAAAAAAATGGGCTGGCGAGCCTAAAATGGGCTCACCAGCTGTGCTTTGGTCAGGGGTTAGATTATTTATACATCAATGTTTGTGAATTTCTTGCAAATTCAATTACATTGTCATGAGATAAATTCTCTCTTACCTCAAGCGCTTCCTCTTCAATCTTCTTGTACGCCTCTTCTGATATATCACCATACATGAATTTCAAACTCGCCATATCAAAGTTCCAATATAGCATTGCTGCATCTGAAAATCCTTGCATATCAGAAATGGTTTTAATCTCTATGCAATGTTCTTCACCTAACGTTTCTTTGATTTGTTCATTTAATTTTCGCATGCCTGCTTGAAATTTGTATGGATCTTCCAAATACTCATTTAACAATTTGTAATGAATTTCCCGGTATTCATCCATTTGCTTTTCGCTTATCTCTCCTAAAAGTAGATAGCTTTCTACATTCAAATAGCATGCCCAGATTTTTTCTCCGTACTCAAAGCCTTGCAAGTATTTTTCTTCTTCCATCTCCACCGCTCGTCTTTCCTTAATTCCAACGATTAAGAAAAGCACCACTACTGCAAACATAAAACAAAATGTTATGCTTGCAGCTACTCTGACCTTTTCGTTCCGTTTCATTTTATGGAACCTCCTAAAGTTTTTTAACTCTATCTAGAGTTATGTTAATTATTATACCATAAATCTTCTAATTATTCAATACCTTTACTTAAGAGCTGATTAATTGATAATAAAGTTACTTTAAATTGCACTAAAAGAAGCCCAGTCATTTGGGCTTCTTTATATTATTTATAAAAGTCTTAAGCAATAATTTCAGAAACGATTCCTGAACCTACTGTTCTACCACCTTCACGGATAGCGAATCTTAATCCTTTTTCAATAGCGATTGGTGTGATTAATTCTATTGTCATTGAAATGTTATCACCTGGCATAACCATTTCTGTTCCTGCAGGTAAATCGATAACACCTGTAACGTCTGTTGTTCTGAAATAGAATTGTGGTCTGTATCCATTAAAGAATGGTGTATGTCTTCCACCTTCTTCTTTAGTTAGGATATAAACTTCTGCTTTGAATTTTGTATGTGGATTAATTGTTCCAGGTTTTGCAAGAATTTGTCCTCTTTCAACTTCATCTCTTTGAGTTCCTCTTAATAATGCACCAGCATTATCTCCAGCTTCTGCAGAGTCAAGTGATTTTCTGAACATTTCTAGTCCTGTAATAACTGTTTTCTTTCTTTCTGATGTAAGACCAATTATTTCAACTTCTTCACCAACTTTGATAATTCCTCTTTCTACTCTACCAGTAACAACTGTTCCTCTTCCTGTAATTGTCATAACGTCTTCAATAGCCATTAAGAATGGTTGGTCTGTTGGTCTTTCTGGTGTTGGTATATAGCTATCAACAGCAGCCATTAATTCATTAATAGGTTGATATTCAGGTGCATTTGGATCTGTTGATGTAGACTCTAATACTTTTAATGAAGATCCTTTTACTATTGGAATTTCGTCTCCTGGGAATTCATAGCTTGAAAGTAGGTCTCTAACTTCCATTTCAACTAATTCTAATAATTCTGGATCATCTACTTGATCACATTTATTTAAATATACTACGATATATTTAACACCAACTTGTCTAGCAAGTAGTATATGCTCTCTTGTTTGAGGCATAGGTCCATCAGCTGCAGAAACAACTAATATTGCTCCATCCATTTGAGCTGCACCTGTAATCATGTTCTTTACGTAGTCTGCGTGTCCTGGGCAGTCAACGTGTGCATAGTGTCTATTTTCTGTTTCATATTCAACGTGTGCTGTGTTAATTGTGATTCCTCTAGCTTTCTCCTCTGGTGCTCCATCGATTTGGTCATAAGCTGTAAATTGAGCTTTTCCTTGTAAACCAAGTACTTTTGTTATAGCAGCTGTTGTTGTTGTTTTACCATGGTCAACGTGTCCGATTGTACCAATGTTAACGTGTGGCTTTGTTCTTTCAAATTTTGCTTTTGCCATTTTTAAATCCTCCTTAATTTTGTGTCAACTTTATTATTGACATTTTATAATTTTAAATTTAATAACTAATTTATTAACACTTGCATTTTATAACATTTTTGCAAAAAATGCAAGCCTTTTATGCTTTTTTTCTAAAACGAACTAGAATTATTGCTACTGTTCGTTTTCACTATTAATTGGAAAAAGAAACAAGTAATGCTAGCCAATTTTCCTTCAAAATACCGGAGGCGTACTATTGTACGTTGAGGATTTTTGAAAGGAAAATTAACAATGCAGTACGAAGTTTATTTTTTCAATTACTCTTCTTTTTTACCACGAGTTGCAACGATTGTATCAAGTATAGATTTTGGTACTTCTTCATAGTGACTAGGTTCCATTGCATAAGTACCTCTACCTTGTGTCTTAGAACGAAGGTCTGTTGCATAACCAAACATCTCTGAAAGTGGAATAAATCCTCTTATTATTTGGCTACCACTTCTAGCTTCCATTCCTTCCATTCTTCCACGTCTTGAGTTAACGTCTCCAATAACATCTCCCATGTATTCTTCTGGAACTGTTATTTCTACTTTCATTATAGGCTCAAGTATTACTGATTTACCTTTTCTAGCTCCCTCTTTGAATGCCATAGAACCAGCAATTTTGAATGCCATTTCTGAAGAGTCTACATCGTGGTATGATCCATCAACTAAAGTTGCTTTAAAGTCGATAACTGGATATCCAGCAAGAATTCCTGATTCTGCAGCTTCTCTAATTCCTTCTTCAACTGGTTTGATGTATTCTTTTGGAACTACACCACCAACGATTTTGCTTTCAAATTGAATTCCTGTTCCTGGCTCTAATGGTTCCATTTCTAGCCATACGTGACCATATTGTCCACGTCCACCTGATTGACGGATGAATTTTCCTTCAACTCTAACAGCTTCTCTAATTGTTTCTTTATATGCAACTTGTGGTTTACCAACATTGCATTCAACTTTGAACTCTCTCTTTAATCTATCTACAATGATATCTAGGTGTAATTCACCCATACCAGCGATAATTGTTTGTCCTGTTTCATGATCTGTATGAGTTTTGAATGTAGGATCCTCTTCTGCAAGTTTTGCAAGAGCTATTCCCATTTTCTCTTGAGCTACTTTATCTTTTGGCTCAATAGCTATATCAATAACTGGCTCTGGGAATTCCATTTCTTCTAAGATAACTGGATGGTTCATATCACATAATGTGTCTCCAGTTCCTACTTCTTTTAATCCAACTGCAGCTGCGATATCTCCTGAATATACTTTTTCAATATCTTCTCTGTGGTTAGAGTGCATTTGAAGTAGTCTTCCTATTCTCTCTTTTTTATCTTTGTTTGCATTTAATACTGTTGATCCAGATTCTAATGTTCCTGAATAAACTCTTATAAAGCAAAGTTTTCCAACAAATGGATCTGTTGCTATTTTAAATGCAAGTGCTGCAAAAGGTTCACTATCAGATGCTTTTCTCTCTGTCTCTTCTCCATCAAGTGTTTTTCCTTTAATAGCAGGAATATCTAATGGAGATGGCATGTATGCAACTACTGCATTTAAAAGTTCTTGAACACCTTTGTTTTTGTATGAAGAACCACAGCAAACTGGAACCATCTTGCATGCAAGTGTTCCAAGACGAAGACCTTTATTAATCTCGTCTTCTGTTAATTCTTCTCCATCTAAATATTTCATCATTAATTCATCATCTTGTTCTGCTACTGATTCAACTAATTTTGCTCTATATTCTTCTGCTTTTTCTTTTAAATCAGCTGGTATATCTATTACTTCTATTTCTTTTCCTAAATCGTCTTTATGGATGAATGCTTTCATCTTTATTAAGTCAACGATTCCTTTGAAATTTTCTTCAGATCCAACTGGTATTTGGATTGGCACTGGATTTGCACCTAATCTAGATGAGATTTGCTCTACACAAGCAAAAAAGTCTGCACCAGTAGTATCCATTTTGTTTACATATGATATTGTTGGTACATGGTATTTTTCTGCTTGTCTCCAAACTGTTTCTGATTGTGGTTGAACTCCACCTTTAGCAGCAAGTACTAATACAGAACCATCAAGTACTCTTAATGATCTTTCAACTTCTACTGTAAAGTCAACGTGACCTGGAGTATCAATGATATTGATTCTATGGTCTAACCAAAAACATGTTGTAGCAGCTGATGTAATTGTGATTCCTCTTTCTTGCTCTTGAACCATCCAGTCCATAGTTGCTCCACCTTCGTGAACTTCACCAATCTTATGAGTCTTTCCTGTATAGAAAAGAATTCTCTCTGTTGTTGTAGTTTTTCCTGCATCTATGTGCGCCATTATTCCTATATTTCTTGTTTTTTCTAGTGAATACTGTCTATCTGACACTTTTTTCCCTCCTTTAAATTAAATGAAAATCTTCGTTGTTTGCACCTAATCTTCATTTCGAAAATACTCACCGTATCAATGTACGACTTCGCTTTTCTCATTCAATTATGTACAAATTGCTCGCTTTTGATTTGATTTTCATTTATATTATATTTATTAGTTTATTACCACTTATAATGTGCAAACGCCTTGTTAGCATCAGCCATTCTATGTGTGTCTTCTTTCTTCTTGAATGCTCCACCATTTCCATTTATTGCATCGATTATTTCACCTGCTAGTTTTTCAGACATAGTTTTTTCATGTCTTTTTCTTGCATAAGTAACTAGCCATCTTAAACCTAAAGTTTGTCTTCTTTCAGGTCTAATTTCTAGTGGCACTTGGTATGTTGCACCACCAACACGTCTAGCTTTTACTTCAAGAACTGGCATTATGGCTTCTAATGCGTTTTCGAAAACTTCTAGTGGATCTTTTTGCTCTTTTTCTTTTATAATGTCAAATGCATCATAAACGATTTTTTGAGCAACTGATTTTTTACCATCTAACATTATATTGTTGATTAGCTTTGTAACTACTTTGCTATTATATATTGGATCTGGTAATACGTCTCTTTTTGCTATATATCCTTTTCTTGGCACTATTCTTCACTCCTTTTCTTACTAGAATTTAGATGTTAGAAATTAGAGATTATATACTCTATTTTTACACCTACTATTCTAGGTTAAATTATTGATGCTTATATAAGAAGCATCTAAAGTTACTCTGGGAAATTGCTTTCCCCGTAAGTGCATATAATCTATCTTAAATTTAAGTACCCTTAAATTAGTAATTATAAGCACTGTTTTTCTTCCTACTTCTTAGGGCGCTTTGCTCCATACTTAGAACGAGCTTGCATTCTGTCCTTAACTCCTGCTGTGTCTAGAGTACCTCTTATAATATGGTATCTAACTCCTGGTAAGTCCTTTACTCTTCCACCTCTTATTAGAACAACGCTATGCTCTTGTAAGTTATGTCCTTCACCTGGAATATATGAAGTAACTTCATATCCATTTGAAAGACGAACTCTGGCAACTTTTCTTAAAGCAGAGTTTGGCTTCTTTGGAGTAACAGTTTTAACTACTGTACAAACACCTCTTTTTTGTGGAGCTCTGTTATTTGTAGGTCTGTTTTTCTTAGAGTTAAATCCGTGTTGTAAAGCTGGTGCTGTTGATTTTGTAGTTGAAGTTTTTCTTCCTTTTCTTACTAATTGGTTAATTGTTGGCACTTAAATTTCACCTCCGTTCTTTTTTTCTTAGGTTTCCGTAGGAACCCAAGCTTATATATTTTACCACCTTTGGCATATAAAGTCAATGTTTTTTGAGAAAAAATATGTATAGTACAGTTTTGCTATTGCAATTAACATAATTTTGTTGTATAATCTATATTGCTTTAATATTATTTAATGCAAATATTCTCCTGTGTTTACAGGTTAACATACGTGACTATTAATTAAACTGTGTGTTTGAGGAGGAAACAAAAAAATGAAAGAAAAACGGTATTTGTGCGATTGGAAGGATGGGAAAAATGAGGAAAGCATAGCCAAAGCAGAAGGTTTGTTCTTTGTTAGAACTCTTTTTGCCTGCGTAATTCTGTCTTATTCTGTAATGATGTTAACTGGGCTTTGGGTACCTGCTGGTACTCCTTACCCCGAGGAACTCTATAAAGAGTTGGAGGAAACATTCTACGAATATATTGACGAGGGAAAAAGTTTCGATTTCATGGGATTACAAAACGATCCTAGGGGTAACTGCTTCAATTCTTATATTTACTCTGACCATGCTTATTTCTACTTTGGTAGATGGTATCATACAGTGCAACACAGACTTGATTTTACCATTTCTCCTGATTATCATATCATCTCTATAAAAAGAGTCATAAGTGCTGAAAATTGGGAATTTCACAGAATTATAAAGCACAACCTATTAACATTTGGTGCTTTAACACTCGCTTTTGATATTGCCTTGCATTATGTTGTTAAGGGAATATTTCTGTTTTCAAAAGCAAGAAAACACTTGGTCACATCCCATACCAAATAATTAATCTTTCATGTATGACGAGGGCGTCCTAAAATAGTACCCCTAAAGCAAAAATGCCAGTGAGAAATCGCTGGAATTTTTGCTTTTGTGCTTATTCTAGCACCATCGCCTCATGGATGCTAATCTCATCCCCTAAGGTACGAGCACGATGTGGAACCCGTAGTTGTTGTGTTCGGTAGCAGTGTTGGGGTAGAACGCGAACACGCCACAATAGGCCTCAGTAATAATGCAATTACCACCATGTATGAATACTGGACCACTCGTAGTGACAAAGTTAGAGTAGTCTTCATTCCAGCTTGTCGAACCATTTCCGCTTGTCGATGTCTCCTTTACTGCATCTCCTTTTTTATTATTTACGTCATAACTATTTTCATATATTGTTACATATTTTGTACTTGCTGTTGTACTGCTTGTTGCCATTGCGCTATGCCATTCTGGTGTACTTACGTTCCCACCTTTCATAACCCCCGCTGTTCTTTCCCATATGCATCCACTTAAGTCAAATACTCCACTTATTTCCATATACTAATATTTTTATGCAGAATGAAAAAAGACACCTCTTTAGCGAAGTGCCTCTTTGCTTGTACAAAATATTATTTTGCACCTTTATTCTTTCTTAAAAATGAAGGGATATCTAAATCTTGTGAATTAGAGCTTGTACTTTCTACTGATGTTGGAACTGATGTTATTTTCTTGTCCCACGCTTTAGCCACTATTTGCTCTACTCCTAAATTTGATGCCATTCTTTCTTTATCAAAACCTGTTGCTATAACTGTAATTACTATTTCATCTCCTAAGTTTTCATCAACTGCTGTACCAAAGATAATGTTTGCTTCTGGATCTACACTACGTTGTACTAGTTCTGCTGCTGTATTGATTTCTTGAATTCCAACATCATCTGAACCTGTGATATTTATAATTACTCCTCTAGCACCTTCTATTGATGTTTCAAGTAATGGACTTTGAATTGCTTGTTTTGCAGCGTCTTCTGCTCTATTTTCTCCAGTTGCTCTACCTATACCCATATGTGCCATTCCTGTATTTAACATTATTGTTTTAACATCTGCAAAGTCTAGGTTTACTATTCCTGGTTTTGTGATTAAATCTGATATTCCTTGTACACCTTGCATTAAAACTTCGTCTGCCATGATTAACGCATCAGACATTGATGTTTTTCTATCTGTTATTTGTAATAGCTTGTCGTTTGGTATTACAACTAAAGCATCTACTTTTGATTTTAAGCTTTCTACTCCACGCTCTGCTTGTGACAATCTTTTTTTGCCTTCAAATGTAAATGGTTTTGTTACAACTCCTATTGTAAGTATTCCCATTTCTTTTGCTGCTGAGGCAACTACTGGTGCAGCACCAGTTCCAGTTCCTCCACCCATTCCAGCTGTTACAAATACCATGTCTGCTCCTCGTAAGCTTTCTGCTATTTCTGTTTTATTCTCTTCTGCTGATTGAGCTCCAATATCAGGATTCGCACCCGCTCCTAGTCCTCTTGTTATTTTTTCTCCTATTTGTATTTTTGTGCTTGCACTTGATTTTTTAAGCACTTGTTTATCTGTATTTATTGCTATAAATTCTACTCCTTTTATTCCTGTTTGTATCATTCTATTTACAGCATTATTTCCAGCGCCACCAACACCGATTACTCTAATTATTGCGTTTTCATTTACTTCTCTCTCTGGCTCGTCATATTCTAACATATTTTTCTGTTCCTCCCTTAATTTTTAACTATAAAAAAATTCTTTTATCTTTTCGATGAGTGTTTTAAATATATTTTCATCCTTGGTTGCATCTGTTGTACTTGCAACAGATTTCGAAAACGGCTTAGAAGAGACATATCTAATTAATGCATATGCTGTTCTATAGCTTGGTTTTATTGTGCTCACAAGTCTTCCTGTTGATATTTTCACTGGTATATTTAAAGCAATTTTTCCAGCGACATCACTTTTGTTTATATTTGTTATGCCTTGCCCTGTAAGTATTACATTATTTATTCTTTGCTTTATGCCTTGGTTTACTATGTCTTTATTTATAAGTGAAAACATTTCTTCAATTCTTGCTTCGATTATCTCTATCAGTTCTGAACTTTTTATAGTTTTGTTGCTATCTTCTGCACAAGTGCTTAGATATATATCATGGTCATTATCAATAAATGATTTTAAGGCTAATCCATATTGTCTTTTAAGTTTGTCCGCTTCCTCTTCTGATATTCCAAGCACCAATTCTATATCTTTCCTAATAGTATCTCCACCAAGTGGTATTGTGTTTGTATATACAAATTTGTTGCCTTCAAAAACTCCTATATCTATGTTTCCAGCACCTATATCTAATAGCATAATGTTGTCGTTTAATTCATTTCTATCTAATACTAGATTTCTTTCTGCAAGGGTGATTGGAACCATACCATCTAATTCTACACCAGCTTTTTTCAAAATAGAGTTCATTTTTTTCATATATTCTTTGTCTACTAATATAATTTGTGCCTGTATTGTAAAATTAGAACTTAGGCAACCAACTGGATCTTGTACTTCTTCTCCATTATCTAATATAAAACTTTCTGTAACTATATCTATAATCGCTTTGCCTTCTGGAATTTCTATATCTTTAATTTGCATTATACTTGTACTAACATCTTTTACAGATATTCCTGCGTATTTGTCTTTTACTTCCTTTATAATACTATTTTGAACAATAGTAATATATTTGCCTGGAACTGTGACATAAGCAGAGTGTATCTTTAAGTTAGCTTTATCTTCAGCATCTTGAATCGCTTTGGCTATTGACAAACTTATTTCGTCCTCATCTACTATCTTTCCTTTTTGTACTCCTCTACACTTGTATTTTGCCGAAGAAATTATTTCTATTTGACTAAAATTGTTTACTTCGCCAACAATAGCAGATACTTTGGAAGTCCCTATATCTAAGCCAACAATTATATCACCTATTGCCAACCTTAACGCCTCCAATTTTTTACTTTTTTTCTGTATTTAAGGATATAATATTTTGAGAAAAAAGTCAATAGAATTTGTAATATTTTTGTAACATTTTTGTAACGCTTTTGTTATATGTAGAAAATAGGACAAAAAAGGAAGGACTATATCTCCTTCCTCTCATTTGTTTTCGTTATTTATTACTATTTTCTTCCGCTTCTTTCTTCAAAAATTTCTCCCATTTTTCTATGTAATGTCTTCTAATTATTGTTAAATTATTGAACATTCTTCCTACAAATACTACGATTGCAGCTAGATATATATCTACATTTAGTTTTTTACCAAGTAGTGTAAGTAAAATCGAAAGTATTGCATTTACAAAGAAACCTGATACAAACACTTTGAAATTGAAATTGTTTTTTAATGTTGCAGATATACCACCTAGAACTGTGTCTAATGCTGCAATTATTGAAATTGCCAAATAATCTGCATACATATATGATATTGTTGGTGCATTTACACCAAGTATCACTCCTATTAAACATCCAACTACTATAAATAATATTATCATAACTCTTTCCTCCTACTTTTCCGCATAATCTAAGCTTAGGTTGCCATCATATTTTTCTATTGTAACATTTCCTGTTTTTATATTGATAGAATAATCTTCACTATTTATATCCACATATCCACCTTTTACTGTAAGTGCACTCTGAAGGTGGGTTGTATCTCCTATTGCTTTTACTGTATATGGAGCTATAATTCTTTCTCCATTTATCATAATAAAATTTGAAGGATTTACAATATCAGACATTGCGACTATTCTTTGGTCATTTATAGAAATTGCCTCTGCTCCTGCAAGCAGGAGTTCATTTACAAGACTTAATAACGCAGTAGGTGTCACATCTCTTTCATCTCTTTTTTCTATTGTAATTGTTATACCTTCTCCTGTTACTTTTGTAAGTCCTAGCTTCATGTTAGTATCTTTTAATTCCTTTTCCAAAAGTAACACTGTTGCTTCTTCTGATTCTTCATTTTCTTTGTATTCATCTATCTTGGCTTGTACATCAATTAACTCTTCCTCTGTTTCTTGATATTTTGTCTTATATTTAGCAAGTGTTTCTTTAAGTTCTGTTTCTCTCATGAATTCAACACCCTGTGTGTCTGTTTCATTTACTATTCTAAATTGTATAAACATTACATATACAAGAATTAAGCTCATTATGCCTATTGTTGTATACATTATAATTTTACTTTTATTCAAGACTTATCCCCCTCTCTTACTCTGCATTTGTCATATATTTTGGGCTAATTGTACCACTAAATTTTGGAATTACTATATTTTTTGATTTTTCAATACTTGCGATTATTCCTTCGTCTTCCATTGCTTGCAAATAGCCACCGCACTCTATCTATTCCTCGTAAAGTCGATGGATTTCCTATTGCACTTATTTCAAATGGCGAATTTAATTTTACTCCATTTACTTTTACAATAGCTCCACTGCAAATAATAGAGGTTGAGCTTACTATTCTTTGTCCATTTATAGAAATTGCTTCTGCTCCTGCATTTTTAAGTTCGTTTACTAGTTGTCTTAAGTCTTCATCATGCACTAATGCCTTTGATACATTTATTTCCATTTCTTTATTTCTTGCCGCATCATTATCTCTTACAGTTAACACAATTCCCTCGCCTGTAATTTCTGTTAATCCTAGAAGGCCATTGGCTTTTTCTAGTTCTTCTCTAAGTTCTAAAAGTCTAGAGTTTTCTTTTGTCGATTCCTCTCTTGCTATTTCTAGCTCTTTTTCTTTGTTTTCAAAGTCTTTATATAGTCTTTCATAACTTTCTTTTTGCCTTAAAACTTCGTCTTTTAAGCCTTGCTCTGCATAAGATGTTCCAACTATTTTAGTTGCTTCTTTTATAGTATTTAATTGTATCATTATACTACTCACTAAAATAATGCACATAAGGCCTAGTGCTGTTGCTATTTGCGCTTTGTTTTTCATGATTTATCATCCTCTCTAATTTGGTGAAAAATATACTTGTTCTGAGTTCAAGTAAATTGTTCCTTTCTGATTTTTATTTTGCTTTATAAAGTAATCTATCCATGCCATTTTGGAACTTAAATCCTTTGTATCTCCTAACATTACAATCTTTTGCTCATCTGCAAAATCTAAAATATAATTATTCTCATCTGTTACATCTATGCTTTTCAGTTTTGTATCTATATCATTATTGTTTATTGCATCTACTATTTTTATAAGGTCATTAAATCCCGCAATATCTTTTTCATCTATTCTTCCACCTTCTGTCATTTGGCTAAAATCGGTTGTACAGCCTTTGATGATTAGATAGTCAAGTGGTGCTAGATTTGTTTGCAATAGGTATCCGTTTTTGTCTAAGTAAAAATATCTTCCGTCTTTTTCTGCTAAATAACTTATCTTTCTCTCTGTTATTGTTACTCTCACTTTACTTGGATATATAATTTTTATTTCTACTTTTTCAACATACGGCTCTTTTTTTATTGTAGATATTATATTTGATTTGTTTACACTGAATATATTTTCATCTATATCTAGCCCTGTCATCGCTCTATACACGCTTTCGCTTATTTCTTCTGATCCGATTATTTCTATTTCTTTTATGTTAAATATTGGCGATACAAACAAAAATAGTATTATTCCTGCCAAAATTGCTAATAAAATTGTTATTCTAAGTAGTACTTTAAGTATTTTCTTTACTTTTTGTCTTCTCTTTTTTTGCTTTTTAGTTTGTTTTTTGGGTAGCTTCTTTGCTGATTTCTTTGGTCTACTATTTTGTTCTATATATTCTTCATTTTCTTTTTTATCTTTTTTCTTTTTACGCTTTTTCTTTTTCTTAGGAGGGTTGTCCTTTACTACTTTGCTGTTATAGCCTATTATAATGTCATCATCTAAATTGTTTTGTTTATTTTTTTTCTTTTTAGGCATTCTATTCCTCCTTTCTTTTGTTGGTCAAGGGGACTATGTCAGTAAAATTGTTTCATTGACATATCCCCAAAATATTAATTTTTTAGTCTTTTAAGTTTATCTTCGCACCAAGTGAACTTAGTTTTTTGTCTAGGTCTTCATATCCTCTTAATATATATTTTGCATTAGAGATGGCTGTTTTTCCTTTTGCTGTTAGTCCTGCAAGTACTAGACTTGCTCCTCCTCTTAGGTCTTCTGCAACAACATCTGCTCCATATATTTTTCTGGTTCCTTTTATTATGCAAATTTTTCCTTCTACTGTCATCTTTGCTCCCATTTTTCTTAGCTCACTCACATATCTATACCTATTTTCAAATATGTTTTCTATAACTATTGATGTACCTTTTGCAGTAGTTAACATACTTGCAAATACTGACTGCATATCTGTCGGGAACCCTGGATATGGCATAGTTTTTATTTCTATGTTGTTTAGTTTTTTTGGTGCTTCTAGTTTTATACTATTTTTTCGAATATCTAACACACATCCACATTCTTCTAGTTTATGAAGTATTGGTGTTAGGTGTTCTGGAGTTAATTTGGTTAAATGCACCTTTCCTCCTGTTGCAGCAACCATACAAAGTAATGTTCCTGCTTCTATTCTGTCTGGCATTATATTATAACCGGATATCTTTTAAACGTTTTACTCCTATGATTTTTATGACATTACTTCCTGCTCCAATTATTTTTGCACCCATTCTGTTTAAGAAGTTTGCTAAGTCTACTATCTCTGGCTCCATTGCTGCATTTATTATTTTTGTTTCGCCCTCTGCAAGTGTTGCAACTAACATGATGTTTTCTGTTGCTCCTACACTTGGAAAATCTAGATGTATGTCTTTTCCTTTTATTTCATTTGCATTGCATGTAATATATCCTGCTTCTTCTTTTATCTCAATTCCAAGTTCTTTAAAGGCTTTTAGATGTAGATCGATTGGTCTTTCTCCTATATCACATCCTCCGTGGATATGAAAATTTTGCTGTTTTCATTCTACCGTAGCATGGCTCCTACCATTATAACAGAAGACCTCATCTGCCTCATAAGGTCATTTGGAATTTCATGTGATTTTATTTCATTTGAGTCAACTATTATTTTACCATTATTTTGCTTCACTTTGCAACCTAATTTTTTAAGTATCTCAAACATCATTTGTGTATCATGTATATTTGGGACATTATAAAGTCTTGTTATACCTGTATTTAATATGGTTGCAGCGATTATTGGAAGTGATGCATTTTTTGAACCTGATACATAAGTTTCTCCTTCTAGTTTTCTTCCTCCTTCTATTATGTAACTTGACATTTTGCTCATCCTTTCTGATTGTTTTGGGACGGCCTAAAAAAACGTTCATTTTTGCAAACTTCAGAACCTTTTGGAACCGTCCCAAAAAGTTTTTTTGTTATATATTATGTTTTGTTTACGTAAAAAGTGAACGTATGGCAAAAAACTTACCTTATGGTGTTGTCCATAAGGTAAGCTGTAGAAATATGAGTTGGTATCAATCTATGTCTTTTTCATTCTCTTTATACTTTATATAATTATCTAGCATTAGTTTTATTATTGCAACAATTGGTACTGCTAAAAACATTCCTATTATTCCAAAGTATGCACCTATTACTGTAACTGAAAATATTATAAGTATTGGGCTTATTTCTAGTGAATCTCCTATTATCTTTGGATTTATTATATTTGCATCTATTTGTTGAAGTATTATAACTATCACAGCCATCCAAAATGCTTGTGTAATGCCTCCTGTAAATATTGTTATAATAATTGCAAGTACTATTGCAATTATTGCCCCAAGATATGGTATTAAATTGAATAATCCTATCATAAATCCAAGCAGTACAGCATATCTTACTCCAAGTAGTGACATTGCTATACTTGTTAATATTCCAACTATCACCGCATCTATCAATTGACTTGATACAAATCTAAAAAATATCTCATTTGACTCTCTAAAGTACTTACCTATTGTTTTGTATATATTATTATCAAATACTGCACTACACAATCTTTTTGCAAATCCTACTATTCGGCTTCTCTCTCCAAGCAAATATATTGATACTACAATGGTTACAAATATATCAAATATTGTTTTAGTAAATCCTATTATTCCTTTTGCGTATTCGCCAATTACTTCTATATTTATATAGTCCTCTATTTTTATTTTATTTAGACTTTCTATTACTCCGGTTAAATCTATCTTTTTGAAAACCGAATCTTCTGGCAATTTTTTTACTTGTTCTATCACACTATTATAATAATCTGGCAGATTTTTTGCTAAGTCCATAAAGCTTTCATATACTGCTGGTACTATAAATTTTATCATAATTATTATTAAAATTAATGCTAATAGATACACTGTAAATATTGCAAGCCATCTAGCTCTCTTTTTTATGAATTTGCTTTTAGCTTTCATGTAGAATTTTTCTACTTTTCTGCAAGGCAAATAGAATATATATGCTAGAAGTAATGCCATAATAAATGGCATTAATATTGAAAATAGATTTTGTATCCAATTTGTGACATCACCTAATTTATCTAAAAGTTTATATACTGCAATTAGTGCAATTCCTAGCGTAAACCATAAAAGCCATTTTTTCCACTCTCTTGAATTCTTTTCCATAACAGTACTCTTTCCTTTCTATCTTGTACAAGCCTTGCTTTTTCTACACTTCAAGTTCTAATCCCACTGGGCAATGGTCACTCCCCATTACTTTATCATATATATATGCATCCTTTATATTATCTTTTAAACTTTTTGATGTTAGAAAATAGTCAATTCTCCACCCTATATTTCTTTCTCTTGAGTTTGCAAAATATGACCACCACGTATAACTATCTCCCTTATCAGGATATATGTGTCTAAATGTATCTATAAATCCTGCTTCTAATAGTTCTGTCATCTTATTTCTCTCTTCATCTGTAAATCCAGCATTTTTTCTATTTGTTTTTGGATTTTTTAGGTCTATTTCTTTATGTGCAACATTCAAGTCTCCACAAATTACAACTCCGTTTTCTCTTACTTAAGCTAACTAGATATTTTCTAAATTCGTCTTCCCATATTTGCCTATAATCTAGTCTCTCTAATTCTCTTTTGGAATTTGGAGTATAGCAGTTAACTAAGTAAAATTTTTCAAATTCTAGTGTTATTACTCTTCCCTCTTGGTCGTGTTCTTCTATTCCAATTCCATAGCTTATGCTTATTGGTTTTATTTTTGTAAATATTGCTGTTCCTGAATATCCTTTTTTCACTGCACTATTAAAATATGAATGATATTCATCTGCAAAATTTATTTCTGCTTGTCCTTCTTGCATTTTTGTTTCTTGTACACAAAATATGTCTGCATCTATCTCTTTAAAAAAGCCTTCAAATCCTTTGTTTAACGCTGCACGTAGGCCGTTTACGTTCCAACTTATTAGCTTCACTTTTTCCTCCTTTTTGGTCAAAGGGGACGGAGCATTTTGACCACTTCTCACTATCAATCAAAACCATCTCTGTTAATATTTTTTGTTTTTTTAATGTGGTCAAAAAGCTCCGTCCCCTTTGACCACACCGCGTCTTTCTATAACTAAAGGGCAGTTAAAACCGCCCTTATTTAACTAAATAAATATAACATTCTAAATTTCTTCTACCAAAACTTACACATTCATTATATGTACTCATATATACATCTATTTTGTTGTTTGTAATTGCGCCACCTCTGTCTTGTACTACAAACCAGCCACCATTTGGGCTATTTTTAAAATATGGTATATATATAATTGTTCCCATTGGGTATGCCTTTCCTGCTGCAACTGTATACCAAACTGATGCATTTGCGCCACTTGCTGTTTTTTCATGTCCGATTAACTGCTGTGTATGCTGATGCATTAAGTGTTTTTACAATCGGTGTAATTCCTTCTACTTTGCTTGCAAGTGCACTTTTATTTTCTGCATGTGTTGCTGGGTTCGTTCTAAGTTCTGAACTAGCACTTCTATTTGTCACATTTGTGACTTGTACTATTTTGTCTACCGCTTGTTCTATGATTTCTTCCTTAATTAAGGTTCTATTTATCTCTATCTCATTTTGATATTTTACTTTATATGTAGATTTCTTTAGTCCGTCTTTTCCCTCTTGAAGCACAGCTGTAACAACTGCGTCATTTGGTTTACTTGCATCTTTTGTAACAGTTTGATATGGGATTGCTTCTTCTATCTCAACTATTTTTTCTGTCACTCTGTTATATGCACTTAGTAATTGGTCTAAACGCACACCGCCTTCTTCTTCAGCAATTGCAACTGCTGAATATGCATCTTGCGTTCTTCCTGTAATTACTATTGTTCCTGAACTTCCTTCTATTTCTGAATTCAAATTTGGAACTACATTTTCTTCTGGTAAAATTACAATACGATTTTCTTCTAATATCTCTGCTACAACTTTTTTAGTTGTTAGCACATCTATTTCACAGTTGTCTGATAGAACAATCTTAACATTTTTCACATCCGTACTTGATGCTAATACACAAACGCTTAACATGCATATTGCAAATATCGTTATGACTGCAATTCTCATTACGGACAGTGAAGCTTGTTCGCTTTTTATCATAAGAATTTGTCCCTCCTTGTTTCAATATGACGATTATACTATGAATTCTCAAAAATGTCAAATTTTTCTCTATATCTTGTAATTCTTCCCTGCTAGGGGACTGCAAGATTTCGTCAAAAAGTCACAAAATATTTATGTATGTCTTCCTTAGTATAATATATGCTTTTGCGGACATTTTTAGGACAAATATTATAAATTTTTTTAAATTATTTTTTCAAATCTGTAGTTTTTTTCAAGTTTTTCATCTAAATATACTTTTGCTATAAGATTAAGTTCTTCTACGGAGGCCACTGGTACACTGAATGAAAAAATTTTTTTAACATCTTCTAATACAATATATCTTATTGCGTATAATGTGGCATTTGATATTTTTATCACACTTTTATCTAATTTTGCACATACTGCACATTTTATTCCGTTATCTTTTATACTAAAATGTGTGATATTTTCTTTTTCTCCGCATGATGTACACGCTAAAATATTTGGAGAAAATCCGTATTAATGATAAAAGTTTTATCTTGAAGATTGAAACAGCTAAGTCTTTGTCTATTTCTGTTTCAGATATGGTGTATATTGTGTTTAACAGTAATCTCATTATATTGTAATCTGTCTCATTTTCGTTTGTTACATCTTCTACAATTTTTGTAATGTATGCCGCATACTGCAGTTTGTCTAGGTCTATTCTTAAATTATAAAAGACTTCGATTGGCTCACAGGAATTTATATTATATACATTGTTACTACCTTTATATAATACATATTCACTAAATCCCAAAAACTGCGTTCCTGCTAGCATACTGCTGTTAGGCTTTCTAGCACCTCTTGCTGCGCATGATATTTTTCCGCAAATCTGGGGTTAACACTGTGAGCATCTTATCGAAATCTCCCATATTACTTTCTCTTAAAATAATACCCTTTGTTTTGATTATTCCCATTTTCTTCCTCTACTATATTCTCTTCTATGTTTTTCGTTTCTACAAATTCTAAATAGGTATTTATATCTCCTGTTTTCTTAAAAGCATTCCATGCCATTTTACTTATCATAAACCTTCACTCCACTTTCATGCATTTTTCTATTGTTTATTTCATATTTTTTGTATTTTAGGTCCTTTTATACGATGCATTAATTTCCAATTTTAAATCTGTTTACTATGTTATCTTCATCTTGCCAATCTTTTCTGACTTTTACCCAAGTCTGTAAATTTACTTTTTCTCCTAAAGTTTTTTCTATATCTTCTCTTGCATACATTCCTATTCTTTTTAGCATACTTCCTTTTTTTCCTATAATTATTCCTTTATGCGAATCTCTTTGGCAATATATTGTTACTTCTATATTAAATATTGGCTCATTCTCTCTTGTTTTGCCTTTTTTTAGTTTCGTAGTTTCTACATATATTCCGTGCGGTACCTCATCATCAAGTAGTTTTAGTGCTTTTTCTCTAACTGTTTCTTCTACTATCATTCTTATTGATTGGTCTGTATATGTTTCATCATCGTAATATTTTGGTCCAAGACTTAAGCATTTTTCTATTTCTTCTAAAACAGTTTCGTTTTTATCGCCTTGTTTTGCTGATATTGGAATTACTGCTTCAAATTTATATTGTTTGCTATATAGTTCTATTAAGCTCAACAATTCGTCTTTTTTTACTAGATCTATTTTATTGATTAGAAGTATTGTCTTCTTTTTTGCTTCTTTTATTTTCTCTAGTATTACACTATCGCCTTTTCCAATCTCTTTGCTAGTTGCCTCTATTATAAATAGAATTAAATCAACATCTTTTGCAGATTCAAATGCTGTTTGTATCATAATATTACTAAGTTTTGTTTTTGGTTTGTGTATTCCTGGTGTATCTAAAAAAATTATCTGCGAATTTTCTCTATTTACTATTCCTTTTATCTGTGTTCTGGTTGTTTGCGGCTTATTTGCAATCGCTGCAATTTTTTCTCCTATTAAAGAATTTAATAATGTAGATTTTCCGCACGTTTGTCCTTCCTATAATTGCCACAAATCCTGATTTAAAATTTTCCATATTTGACTTCCTTTTTATTTTACTTAAGTTATTATATCACAGGCTTTTTCAAATGTCTAGGCAGGTTTCACACCAAATTTTCTGGATTTAACGCTTCTAGCTCTTCTAAAACAAATCGCCCATCTTTCCTCACTAAAACATCATCAAAATATATCTCTCCTCCGCCATATTCTGGTGTTTGAATGTTTACTATATCCCAATGTATGGCTGACCTATTTCCATTGTCGCTTTCTTCTAAACTATCACCTGGTGTAAAATGGAAACTGCCTTTTATTTTTTCATCAAACAATGTATCTCCAATTGGTCTTTCTACATAAGGATTTAATCCTAGTGCAAATTCTCCTATATATCTTGCACCTTCATCTGTGTCTAGTATTGCATTTAATTCTTTTGTTTTATTTGATGTCGCATTTACTATCTTGCCATCTTTAAATTCGAATCTAATATTATTGAATAAAATTCCATTATATCTAGTTTCTGTATTGTATGTAATATATCCATTTACGCTTGTTTTTACTGGAGCAGATGCTACTTCTCCATCTGGTATATTAAAGGTTCCCATATATTTTTCAGCCGGTATACCTTCTATACTAAAACTTAAGTCTGTATCTGGTCCCACAATATGAACACTTTTTGTTTTATTCATTAAATCTACGAGCTTATCCATCGCTTTTGACATTTTTTCGTAATCTAATGTACATACATTAAAGAAAAAGTCTTCAAATTCTTCTAAGCTCATATTGCTCATTTGTGCCATTGAGTTATTTGGATATCTAAGTATACACCATCTTGTGTGTTTGACTCTTTCCTCAAAATGTACTGGCACTGTATAATATTTATTGTATATTTCCATTTTTTCTTTTTCTATTCCGTTTAGTTCTGCTGTATTTGTACTTGCTCTAATTCCAATATAGGCATCCATGTCTTGCATTCTTTGTGCTTCATGTTTTGCATACATTTTCATTTGTTCTTCTGTACAATTCTTTAGGAATTCTCGCATTATTTCATAATTTACTATATTAAAATGTGGATATGCCCCTATCTCTTCTGCTTGCCTTATTAGCTCTTTAGCAAGTGGCACAGCATCTTCTCCCAATATATCTATTAAGATATGTTCTCCTTTTTTCAAACTAATCGAGTAGCTTAACAAATTATTTGCTAACTTTTCTATTCTTTTATCTCTCATTTGGTTTCTCCTTGCTCTCTTATTTACTAGGAAAGCACTAATTTTTCTATTAAATAAAGATAGTTAAATGCTTATCCTTTATGCCTTCTCGCCTTCAGGCTCAAAGCTTAGATCGTATTAAACAAAGAGCTCTGAAGCACTTTGTTTTTTGTATTACTATATCATACTTTTCATATCAATACAAGCGAACAAAGTAATTTAACAAAAATTTGTTTTAGTATATTTTTCTTATTTATGCATTTAAAAAGTGTCATATTTTGTCTGATTTTGTTTTTTGAGATTTTTGCTGTATACTAAATTCAGTATTTTGACAAAGGAGGAAAATATGAGTAGATTATATGATACTTACTCGTTATTAAAAAAAACTGATGAAAATGCTGATAATACTTTATATCTGTTTAAATCTGGAATATTTTATATCTTTTTAGATAATGATGCTAGAATTGCATCTTCTTTATTAAACTTAAAACTCGCATATCTTACTGAAACCATTGTAAAATGTGGTTTTCCCATAAACTCTTTAGAGAAATACAAAGTTCTCTTAAAAAATACTCCATATAAAATTAAAATAGTGGATACTTCTCAAAACATTTCTTATTCTATTGCTGACTATTCTACCGATAGTTCTATTAAAGAGTTATTGTCTGAAATAGCTTCTGTAAATCCTGATGAGCTCTCTATAAGCGAAGCGTATGCTTTTATAGAGAAAATAAACAAGGCTTCTAAATCTATTTTAGGAGGTACTTTATAATGTCAACTACAAATCAAACTAATCTTATGATATATCAAAAGTATCTTGAGCTTGTCTACTATACTTATGATATATTAAAAAAGTATCCAAAATCAGAAACTTTTGCATTAGTTAAGGAGATTAAATCTGATTTATTTAATGGTTTAAGGCTTCTAATGTATGCTATTAAAGTTTATAGCAAAAAGGATAAATTGAACTATTTAAATGAATTTGATATTACTTTAAACTTGCTAAAAATCCATATTAGGCTATCTTCTAAGTACAAATATATATCTCTTCAAAATTATAATACTTGGAGCAATTTAGTAACAAATATTTGCAATATGTTAGGAGCGTGGATTTCCTCATGCCTAAAAAAATAAAAAATTGCTTTTACAAAAATCTTACATTTAATAAATTAATGGAAGCACACAAAAGAGCTAGGCAGCACAAAACATATAAAAATGAAGTTATCAAGTTTGAAATGAACTTAGAAAACAATATTATAAATCTACTTAATAATATAAAAGACAAAAAGTATCATTTGGGTAAATACTATTCTTTTAAAGTATACGAACCTAAAGAAAGAACTATAAAAGCTCTCCCTTACAGAGATAGAATTGTGCACCAATGGTATGTAGAAGAGTTTATAAAACCATATATTGTTCCTAAGTTTATTTCTGCATCTTTTGCTTGTTTGAAGGATAAAGGCACTCATAAAGCTGTAGAAAATGTGCAAAGAGATTTAAGAATATTTAAGCGAAACTATGGAGACTTTTGGATTTTAAAGTGCGATATTCATAAGTTTTTTTACAGTATTGATCCATATGTTTTGTTAGACATTATGAAAAAGTATATAGCAGATAAAGAATTAATGGAATTTACAAAACTTTTGATTTTTGACCGGTAGACCTTTGAATGATACTGTTGGCATACCTATTCGGAAATTACACTAGCCAGTTTTTTGCAAATATTTATTTGAATGAATTAGACCAGTTTGTAAAACACACTTTGAAAATCAGATATTACACAAGATATATGGACGATTTTATTATTTTAGCTAAAACCAAAAAGGATTGCATTTATATAAAAAAATGTGTTGAAGACTTCTTACATAATAAATTGCATCTTGACTTAAACGATAAATCTAGATATTATCCATATGCAATGGGTGTTAATTTTTGTGGTTATAGAATTTTTACAACACACAGACTACTTAGGCTAGATAGCAAAAAGAAGATTAAGAAAAAAATAAAGCATTGGAATATGTTATATAAGAAAAATGAATTAAACTTTGATTATACTATGCAAAGTATTAATTCTTGGCTAGGGCATGCCTCTCACTGTAACTCATATCTGCTTAGCCAAAAGATGCTTAATAAATGTGATTTTCTTTATAATGACAAATCTAATGAGGTTATTGAGGAAAACTTGCTTTCTTTGATTGATGGAAGAATACACTTAGATAATAATATTTTTTCTGATGATATTTCTTCTATTGATACTAATGATACTGGTTTAAATTCATAATTCTATTTTTTACGAACACAGGTAGTCATAGGGCAAAATGCCTAGACTGCCTGTGTTTCGTACTCTTCTATTTTCGCCATTTTACTACTCATACAAGAATACTGTTTATGTGTTTATGACATAAAATCTAATCTCACATACATATATTTTTCATTATATTATAGTACATACAAATAGTCCTAATTTTTCAAAGACTGTTTATGCCAAAGGAATTAAACTTCTTTGATACAAATCCTGTTGTAATTCTATTGTTGCTCTACTATATTGTAGCATAGAGCCTATTATAACTCTATTTTTACTCTCGGCATTCTCCTTGAAGAACACCCTTCTGGGATAGAAACCTTTATGTTTCTTTGTGTATCGAAGTGCTAAGGCACGAGCACGGCGCGGAACCCGTTGTCGTTGTTAGCATTGCCATTGTTGTTATTGAACGCGAACACGCCACAATTAGCCTCGGTATTATTGTAATTGCCCCCACGTATGAAGACTGGATTGCTCGAATTGACAAAGTTAGAGTAGTACAGTTTAATCCCTAATGTATTTTTTCAATTTCAAAAATTAGTTTCAGTTTGGTTAAAAAGTATAAAACAACTTTTGTTCAAGTTAGAAGATTGTTTTTTATTCACAGTTAGAAATATCGTCCGTTCTGCGAACTTAGTTGTATATTGTAACAGGAATTTACTAACTTTTTTTATTTTTGGAACAAAGTGCGAAAGCACTTTGTTCTTTAAAGGGGCATAATCTTAAGTTTTGCTATAAAATTTAAGATTTTGCCTGTTTATGTATATCTTAAAAAATTTTTAAGAGAAAAGTCACAGTTCAAAGTGCTAAGGCACGAGCACGGCGCGGAACCCGTAGCCGATGTAAGCACTGCCATTGCTGTTATTGAACGCGAACACGCC
>JAAVZQ010000154.1 GCA_022791735.1 Clostridia bacterium | reverse complement strand
GAAGAAAGATAGAACAAAAAGTAGCCTCGCATAAAGGCTACTTTTTGTTATTATTTTGCAACTTCTACACTAATGAATAACTTCTCTCCATTAATATTATACTCTTCTTTTTTCATATCTTCTCTTATAATTAGGTCTAATGCTAAAGTTTCTTTTTTGATAAGCTCTTTATTTTCTAGGACTATATCTTCTAGCATTTTATTTCCAGAAATATATAAGTAAATTCTATCTAGTACTTCAAAACCGCTTTCTTTTCTTAAGTTCTGTACTTTTGATATTATCTCTCTTACATATCCCTCTTTCTTTAGTTCTTCAGTGATTGTAGTATCTAATACTACTCCTATCGTTCCAGAACCTGCAAATGCAAAGCCTTCTTTTCCTTTCATTGTAACAAGTAAGTTTTCTTCATTTAACTCAATTGTATATTCATTTATGCATACTGTATGAGTTTTGCCATTTTTAATTTCAGTCGCAAGTTCCATTTGATTACATTTTGCAATTTCTGCTTTTATCATCGGTATTAACTTACCATAAGTCTTTCCTAATACTGGCAAGTTAGGAAGTATCTCAAAATTAACATATTTTGAAAGATCTGCTCCTAGTTCTACGCTCTTTACATTTAGTTCATCTTTTATAATGTCTCCATAGTATTCTGGTAAAGTTTCAAGTGAAATTAACATATTCGATAATGGTTGTCTGTTCTTAATATTTGCAGAATTTCTCGCACTTCTACCAAGTTTAACTAGATTATATGCTAAATCCATTTCTTTTTCTAATTTTTTATCTATCGCTTTACTATCTACATCTGGCCATAAGCACAAATGAACGCTCTCTACCGCTTCTTTGTCTAAACTTCTAACTAAATTTTGATAGATTTCTTCTGCTATAAATGGTACAAATGGCGCAATAACTTTTGAAATCGTCACTAAAACTCTGTATAAAGTTACAAATGCACCTAATTTGTCATCTGTTAATTCATTTCCCCAGAACCTGTTTCTGTTACGTCTTACATACCAATTTGAAAGTTCATCAACAAAATCTTCTATCTTTAATGCTGAACCTGTTATATCGTATTTCTCTAGGTCTTTATCAACTTCTCCTACTAATGTATTTAATTTTGAAATTATCCATTTATCCATTATATTTTCAGATACAAAGTCTTTATGTTCTAATGGATTAATCTTATCAATATTTGCATACAAAACATAGAAAGAATATACATTCCACAATGTTCCTAAAAATCTTCTTGAAGTATCTCCTACATCTTCTAAAGAAAATCTTGTTGGAAGCCATGGGCTACTTGCTGTATAGAAATGCCATCTTGTAGCATCAGCCCCTTCTTTTTCTATTACTTCAAATGGATCAACAACATTTCCTTTTGATTTAGACATTTTTAGTCCTTTTTTATCTAAAACATGCCCTAAAACAATGCAGTTCTCAAATGATGCTTTTCCAAATACTGCTGTTGATATAGCAAGAAGTGTATAGAACCATCCTCTTGTCTGGTCTACTGCTTCTGATATAAACTGTGCAGGGTAATTTTCATCAAATAATTCTTTATTTTCAAATGGGTAATGTAATTGTGCAAAAGGCATTGAACCAGAGTCAAACCAACAGTCTATTACTTCTTTTGCTCTTGTCATTTCTTTACCACATTTTTCACATTTTAGATGAACCTCATCAATATATGGTTTGTGAAGTTCTATATCTTGTGGTACATTTATTCCCTTTTCTCTTAATTCTTCTATACTTCCAATACACTCTTTATGTCCGCATTCGCATTTCCAAATTGGAAGTGGTGTTCCCCAATATCTATCTCTTGAAATTCCCCAGTCTATAACATTTTCAACGAATTTTCCAAATCTTCCTGTTCTTATTGTATCAGGATGCCAATGAATTTT
>JAAVZQ010000148.1 GCA_022791735.1 Clostridia bacterium | reverse complement strand
TGAAGTCCGCGTAGGGTAGTTCTATTAATAATTATCAAGATTACTCCTACACTTTAGAAAATGTTTGAGCTTTGCTCGTTACATTTTCTTACAGTGGTGAGGTTTTCTTGTAATTATTAATAACTACCCGTGACAGGACAAGTGATATTTTAGACTGTGAATAGTAACCTTTAAATATACAATTCACAACTAAATAAAATGAAGGCGTTTAAATTCGCCCTCATTTCATTATATTATTCTTCATCCTCACTAGGTACTACTGTATTATCCTCTGGCGATGCAGAAGGTGATACGCTTGGCTCTGGTGTCACATTTTGTGTTACAACAGGTGTAGCACTTGGTGTTGTTACATTAGGTGTAGTTACATCTGCTGGCTTATCTTGTACTTCTGGTTCTGCATTTGGTTTAGTTTGTATCTGTGTAGTAGATTTGTTCTTGTTTGCTTCAGAAGGTCTTATTGCTTGTATCTTAATAGTCTTTATTGGTTCTGAGCTGCCGTTATATACATAAGCATTGCAAACATCTACTGCTACATCATCTGCGCCAAGTATTTCATCAAAATCTTGCTCATCCTTAGAAATTGCGATTCCTACATGTGTTAATTCGCTTGTTTCTGTATCCATAGAGATAGTATATCCTGATGTACTACTATATGAAACATTAAATCCAGCTAACGCCATTGTATTTGCAACAGCTGCTCCTGATGAATATTTATCATCAATAAATGTCAACTTATCTTTCTTACCTATATCTGTTATTCTGTCACTTAAGAAAGATTGTACAATTGGGTTATTACTCTTTACCTCTAATAATGTGTAGAAAATTCCACTATCATCATCCCAATCCCAATGATATACTAATGTGCCATCGTCTAGTTTATATAACTTATCACTTCTTGTGTCATCTATATTATTTGTAAATGTTGCAATTGGTATATTCTTTGGTGCAGTTTGATATACAAATATATTTTGGACTTTGCTTGAATTTCCTACTTGTAACTCTACTGCCTTTGGTGCTCCAACTGTAAAGTCAAATGTTTCTCCTGTATAATTTGGATGTTTTTTGCTTCCATTAATCTTAATAGTTAATGTTAAAGCATTTCCTTCTCTTATCTTTCCTCCTGCAAAAACTCTCATACCGTCTATAATTCTTTCTGATCCCATATTTGTAACATTTAACTCTAATTTTCCATCAGATGTTACAGTATTTACTGTGTCACGTACTTTCAATCCAGTTGTAGGTGCTACACCCCAAAGTGTTAGATTTTCCCAATCTACTTCATCTGGTTTTGCAACTTGTGAAGCATTAGCCCAATTTCTATTTGTAGGATCATTTAGGAAAATACTTATATCTTGTCCTTCAATATTTGTTATTTCATATTTACATCCATTTCCATAATCATGGTAGCATTTCATATAAAATGCTTCTGAACCACCACGTGGTACATTTAAGCTATCTGATTTTAATGTACCTGTTATTAGCTCCTCATTTGATGTTTCATTTGTTGTTTTTAGAACAACTTTATTTATACTTGTATCATGTGCAAATGTCATATTTATAGGTGTTCCCTCTGCACTTGTGTCATTTTCTTTTCCTATAATGTATGGTATTATTTCAAAGCTTCCTCTATATTTTGACCAAACAGTAAGTTTTATTGTACCTTTATTATTTGCATCAGGTTCTACTATATATCCAAATTCAGCACTTGAATTTCTAGTATAGCTTCCTTTTACTACTTTACTACTATCAATTCTTGTTCCGCCTTTAAAAACTTTAATTCCTATCTCATTTGCTGTCAAGAAGCTTAAATCATTATCCTTTGTTGTAAGTATTGCTGACTGTTCTTCTTTGAAACAAGTTATTGTTCCTGAAGTTGTTTGTGTAGTTTTTACTGTGCTTGCTGGGTTTGTATATACTGTAATTGGACTGATATTTGTTGTTACACTATCTTTATCTTCATTTCCAAAGCTTGCTTCTAACAAGCTATTTTGTAGTTCTGTAAGTTTCGCCTTACTATCTACTGCATTTGATATTACAATACCTATTCTATCTACTGTAATATGTGTATCTGCATTGTAAACTTGTTTAATATAGTTATTTCCTACTTTTCTTACTGGTATAACATCTACAAGATTTACTGCACTATCTACTCCTGAACCATCTGTTGTAACTGTTCTAACTTCATTTTGGAATATCTCACCTGTTATCTCAACGTCTCCATATTGGTCTCTTAGACTAATTGGAAGTATTGTATAATATTTATCACTTTGAACGTCTCCATCCATTACTTTTGATACAGCTATATTGCTATTTAAGTCAGTTTTATAATTATTGTAACTATCTACATTTATTCCAATAGATGTTGGGTTAGATTTAGTACTTCCACTATTTCCTATTGATAATGTATATTTTGATGTATTATAGATTATCGCTGTATTATTAGCACCGTTTTGAAGTAATGGTACATTATTTACTCCTATTTGAACAGTAATTTGTTGTGGTCTATTTCCTTGGCTACTTGTGTCCAAATCTTTATTTATAGTAATCTCTAATCTTGTAACTTCATTTTCATCTGGTTCGCTAAATGTATAAGTATAATCTTTTCCTGCTTCTAGTACACTATTTAGACTACCTTTTCTTACCATTGCACTCATTACACTTTTATCTGGTGGGTACACATCTACAAATGTTTCACTTGTAATTCCTAAATCTGTATTTTTTACTTTTCTTTGATATATAACATCTGTAAAGATTGTATCACCAGTTTTTACCATTGTAGCTTCTGTTGATACATCTGTAAATGTACCATCTGCATTGTTTACTCTTTTCTTAAATCCTGTCATTCTTACATGGTTAGGCTCCATGTGATTATTTGCTACATATTGGAAAGTATATGTATCTTCCTGTCCTTCTCCTAATGTGTATGGTATAACATTAATCTTGTAGCTTCCATTTCCTGTTACAGCAACATACAAGTCCATTTTACCTTCTATAATATTACCATCTGCATCACGTGCTTGTACTAACCAAGCTTTTCTTAATGCATTATTGTTGTTCTCACTATTTGGAGTAATTAGAACTCTTACATTATTTGCTGTTATATCTTCTTCATTTGCAGGAGATTCAAGTCTTGCTGCAAATACTGTTTCATAAATATTTCCATTTAGTGAAGGTGCTACTTCTGCATCTCCATTATTTACATTTACTACTGATTGATTAATTGTTTCAAGTTTCTTCTTTATATCTAGTGTAACAACATTTGCATTATCACTAACATCATATTCTCTATCACCATTTTTAAATGGATAAGATTTCTTATATTTAAGTGTAATTTTTTGTGTTCCATTTGTATATTTAGCAACATCTTCACTCAATACAAAGTTTTCTCTTTCATCTCTGTAATAGATTGTCTTTGTTTCTCCAGATTTCATCATAGCAGTAAATGCAAGTCCATCTAGATTTATGCTTTGACCGTCTATATATTCTGTTGTTACTAAATTTGTTTTGTCTTTATCAACTGATATAGTGCTTATAGTATCTACTACACTAACTGGAACTGGTACAGTATTTTCTAATCCATATTTATTTGTTGCAGTATACTCTATTACATACTCTGTTCCAAAATCTCCTCTTATCCAAAGACTTGCATCACTTGGATTATCAAAAGGTCCTTTTACATCTACATTACCACCAGTTTTTATTGTTACATAGTATTTAACATCAAGTTCTTCATCTGGGTTTTCATCTTCGTATGCTCTAACATTTGGTATTTGATAATTATTGTCACCAATTTCTATGTAATTTTCAAATTCTCCATCTACTTCAAATTTTGGCATATGAGGTGTTACTTTAATTTTTATTTTCTCTATTATATCTTCATCTATATTATCATCATGATATATAATAGATATTTCTTGTTCCTTAGGCTCTTTTCCTTCTACATACGCTATGTCTGGTGAGAATGTAACTTTATCAAGTGGTATTTCTCTTATTCTCCAATCAGTATATGCCATTTTAGCTATAAGTTTCATACCAGCCATACTGTTTGCATCAATTTTCTCTCCATTTGCAAATTCTGTTTTTGCAGGTGTTTTCTCTATATCTATTCCTGTTACATAATTTACAACTTCAATTTTTCTTGTCTTTGTATCTGCTTCATTTCCATTACTATCTTTTACATTATAATTTATTGTATATGTTCCTGGTTCATAAATGTTGAAATTTCCTGATGTTTGAACTTTCGATTTTATATTATAATCTACATTATCAGTTACAGTAACTCCACTAAACAAATCAAATTTATTTGGTTTTTCTTCAGTTGAAACCTTTAATTTTATTACTTCTCCATCCTCTGCTAGTGTTATTACTGGTTTTTCATGGTCATTTTGTATATCTGATATTGGCAAAACATCTATTAATCCACTTTTACCTAATATAAAAGCTACAATTCTGGAAGCATCATAAACATCCAATTCATCTACATTTGGATCATCTACATTTGCAGCTGTTCTTTTAACTCCTGTTAATGTATAATCTCCTTTACGAACTATATGCCATATAATATCTTGTGCATCTAGTACGTCTACTTCTCCATCGCAGTTTACATCTCCATATAGTATAACTGTATATTCACCATTATCGGTACTAACTTTAGTCCCATTTCTTATAGGTTCTACATCAGGTGAAAAACTTTTAACTGGAATTCCATCTCTCTCAAAATCTCTTTTGATATCTTCCTTTGATATAGTTTGACCTCTTTTGCTAATTCTTATAGGTAAATATTTAGTATTATCCCTTGTAAATGTATCTTTTACATATTCACTTGCTGCATCATATTTTCTAACATCACTTTTAGCCAAACTTGCAATTCTCATTTGCACGTCTGGTTGTAAAAACAATGCTCCACATGCAGTTATTAGCATTAAAATTAATAATATTAAAATAGCTTTAAGTGTTTTAGGCTCTTTATATCTCTTCGCTTTTGACATTTTATCACCACCGTCCTCTAAAATTTTAGTGTCTCCTTGCGTCATATCTCATTCTATCTTTCTCTTTACTATAAAGTCTCCATAAAATGATTATGATTATGAATAAGATAGCAACGCAAACACCTAGGGCTAGGGAAATGCGTTCCTGTTCGTCTAACCCTTGGAAAAAATTTACTATACCTTGAAATCCACCTTCTTTTTCAACCAAGGTATCTATTGTTAATTTATCTTTTATTTCATCATATTCGCTTTGAAGTTCTGCTTTATTTGCAAGATCTATTGCATCTTGCAACTCTTTCCAGCTCTCTTCTGTATATTTATTTTCTGCTTTTCCAATTAAAGCTACTAGCAAAAAATTTAATTCTGTTTTTTCAAACTTTTCTACTTCTAGATTGTTTATTGTAAGCATTGATTTTACTTCATCATATTCGGCATTAGTCATAGCATTTTCTGCCTTTGTGATTGCATCTTGTAAATCTCCCCAAGATTTTTCTGTATAATCTGTTTCTGTTAATTCTAAAAGCTTAGATTTAACATCATATAATTCATATTTATTTATATCTTCTTGCACTTGATTTTGGTTTGGATCCTCTGTTGGAGTAGGTGTAGGTGTTGTTTGTGGCTTTGTTGTTGTTGTAGTCGCCTTTTGTACTGTTACTGAAACGCTACTCTTACTTATTGTATTACTTCTATTTGAAGTTTTTAATCCACTTATACTAAATGTGCCACTTCCTAATGCTTTTGCTTTAAAGGTAAATGTAACACTTGAAAGGCTAGCTGTACCTGAACCACTAACCCATGCAAAATATTTACTATCCTTTGAATAAGAATCATTTAGAGAGCAAGACACATATGTAAACTTACTTTCATCGAAATTTAGAGCAAACTGTGCAGCTGAGACATTTTCTCCAAAACTTACAGTTACAGAAACTGTCTTTCCATTATTTACTTTACTTGCAGATGCTCTTATTGTTGTTGACGCAGCATTTACGCTACTTGACAAAATTACTATTGATAAACAAAGTACTAATAAAATAGCCATTGCTTTTTTAATAAAATTCATTTTTTTCATCTCTCCTTTGTACCCTCCGATATAATAATTATACCACTTTTCTTTGGCTTTGTAAACATAATGTATGTACTTTTTGTTATTTTTTTCAAATTATTCTATAAATTAGACATATTTTTAGTTCTATACAATTTTATTATATTGATTTTTACATATTTTGTCAACTAAAAACCTCGCAAATTCACAAATGTCATACTTTTGTAATAATTTAGTAATCAAAAAATGTAGTTTTTTGTTAAAAAGAAGAGATTTTTGACATCTCTGCCATTAAATCTCTCCTTTTTGTATTAATTTATGCTACTTATTGTACTGGTTTTAATTTTAATACTAATTCTGTATCTGGTTTTCTACCTATACTTCCGTCTATTGCTGTCTTTATACCTATACAACTTATTGTAATTTCTAACTCTTCACTTGCTTGTAAAATTGTTAGTTTCTTATTGCTGAATGCAAAGGTGAAATATTCATTTGATATGTTAGTATTCATATTGAATGTTTCTACTTCTCCTGTGCTTATCTTCTTAACTGTTACTGTCATACTTTCTAAGTTTTCAGAGTTTACAACGGTATATACAGCTTTCTTTCTCAAGTATCCATCACCATCTGGTGTTCCTGAAATTTTCTTCAATATTGGCGAATCCCCTACAATCTTAACTGTAACTTGTGAGCTATAAGAATTATTCTTTGCGTCATGGTATTCTGCTCTTAAAGTATATGTTCCTGGTTCACTTAATACAGTAGATTGTTTTGTATCGCTATCATAGTCTCCTAGCACTCTAGTACCTATTGCGCTACCTGTTATAGTAAATCTACCTTTTTCTGCATAGAACTCTAATGCTCCTGCTCCTACTCCATCTGCTGGTACAGATAGAACTATACTTGAACCGTCTTCTATAACTGGTTCGCTCATGCTGCCATGTTCGTCTTTTAATAAATAGCTTATTTCAGGTGGTAACATTTTTCCTATTATCTCTGGATGTAATTCAATTCTGTATGTTCTCTTACCATTTATTGTATAATTCTTTCCAGTTTCTACATCAACATAAGTATCATAAACACCTATCTTATGTCCGTATAGATCTCCTGTAATAGCTTTTATTGTAAGTATATCATTGTTATTTGCGTCTTTCTTTAATAAATAGCTATCTTGTTTTACATTGAAATCTTGGTTCATTGCTGCATTGAAATCAAATACGTCTTGTTCTAGCTTAATTTCTGCTCTTACTTCATTTTCTGTTATATCTTTTGGTGTTATAGTTAGTTTTATTCCTGTCATAGGCTTAATTGATAAGTAGTTGCCATTATTTGCTGATGTCTCATCAAATGTGAACTCTACTTTTGCGTAATATGTTCCTACCTCTGTTGGTCTTGTTACTGTATTTCCAGCTTCATCTACATAAGTAATGTTATAATTTATATCGTTATTGCTTAAATATGTTTTGCTGCTATCTGATAAGTCAATTCCTTGTTCTGCATTATCACTGTATACTGATGTCTTATCTGCTGGTCTTGCTACATTACTACTGTCTAATTCAAATTGTGCTGCTGGAGCTATTATGAATTTTCCAACTTCTATTTTGCTGTTTCCTGTAAACCATGTGTTATTTGCAAGCTCTGTACTATTAAAGTTAATGTATGCTGTGTAACTTCCAGCATTTATTGGTTCTACTGCTCCTTTAATATCTTCTTCATAAGATATTGTTCCTGCTGGTAATTTTGCTTTTAATATATTTGCTGTTCTTTCATCAAAGTTTGTAAAGTATGTTACTGTTGGTTCTTGTTTTTTTCCTGTATAAGTAAATTCTGTTTTTCCTGAACCTACTACTGTTTCTTCGATTCCGAAGTCTGCTACTGTTAATTCATATGGTTTTACTTCTATTGTAAAGTCTGCTCTTGATGAACTGTGGTTCTCATCACCTGTGTAAGTAATTGATATTCTTGTCTTTCCTGAGTTTTCAAATGTAATTTTTCCATCTTCTGAAACTGTTGCAACATTTGCTAACTCTCCTTTGTCCATTTGAGGTGCAATTTCATATTCTATACCATTTACAGCTTCTGATTGATTTGTTAGTCTTGTTTCTGCCCCTAAATCAAATTCTAAACTTACAATTGGTAATACTACATATCCATCTTCTACTGTTAAGTCACTTATTTTGAATTCAGGAATAGGCATTGGTTTAGTTCTAATTGTATATAATACTTCTGCAAATTCTACTACATAATTGCTGTCTGCTACTTCTGCTTTGATTGGGTATGTTCCTACTTTATCTCCTGCTTGTAATTCTACTTTGCTTGCTACTTCTGTCTCTGTTGCTTCTACATATTCTTTATATGCTTTTACTGTTATTCCTAAGTCTTTGTTTAAGTCTCTTGCGACAATTCCTTCTACTGTAAAATCAGTATCTTTTACATAGCTTGCAATCTTTCCTCCATAAATGCTTTCTGTTACTGCTGTATCTGCTAATGCTATTCTTAATGTAGCTGGAATTATTGTAAGTGTTCCTGTTATTTCATAATCTTCTGGTAATACATAGTTACTATTTTTTGCACTTACTGTTGCTGATACTGTGTATTCTCCTACATCTATTGGATCTATTTCTGTTCCGCCTTGTGTATATTTGTATACAACACTTGCACTTAATCCTTCTGGCATTCCTAAATCTGCATCTTTAAGTGATATTTGTACTTCTTGTTTTTCTCCTGTATATGTCTCTGTTGTGTTGCTTATACTTAAGTTACTTAAGTCTATTACTTTTGCTACTATGCTGTATGTTTTATCTGCAAATACTACTGTGTAGTTGCTGTCTGCTACTTCTGCTTTAATTGGATATGTTCCTACATTATCTCCTGCTTGTAGCTCTATTTTACTTGCTACTTCTGTCTCTGTAGCTTCTACATATTCTTTATATGCTTTTACTGTTATTCCTAAGTCTTTTGCTTCATCTCTTTCAACTATTCCAACTACTGTAAAATCAGTATCTTTTACATAGCTTGCAATCTCTTCTCCATATATGCTTGATGTTTTTGCTGTATCATTTAATGTTATTTCTAATGCTTTTGGTGTTATTGTAAGTGTTCCTGTTATACTATAATCTGCTGGTAATGCATAATTATCATTCTTTGTACTTAGTATTGCTGATACTGTATATGTTCCTACATTTATTGGATCTACTTCTGTTCCAGCTTGTTCATATCTATATACAACATTTGCACTTAATCCTTCTGGCATTCCTAAATCTGCATCTTTAAGTGATATTGTTACTGATTGTTTTTCTCCTGTATATGTCTTTGTTGTATTGCTTATTTCTAAGTTACTTAAGTCTATTACTTTTGCTACTACGCTGTATGTTTTATCTGCAAATACTACTGTGTAGTTGCTGTCTGCTACTTCTGCTTTGATTGGATATGTTCCTACATTATCTCCTGCTTGTAACTCTACTTTGTTTGCTTCTGTATATGTGTTATATGCTTTTACTGTTATTCCTAAGTCTTTTGCTTCATCTCTTGAAACAATTCCTTCTACTGTGAAATCAGTATCTTTTACATAGCTTGCAATCTCTTCTCCATATATGCTTTCTGTTTTTGCTGTATCATTTAACGTTACTGTTAATGCCTTTGGAGCTATTGTAAGTGTTCCTGTGTATGTAGGTTCTGGCTCTGGTAACTTATAATTACTGTTTGGAGTAATTGTTACATTTGCTGTATATTCTCCTGCATCTATTGGACTATTATCTACTACTGTATTTCCATCCTTATCTGTGTATGTAAATGTTACACTTGTTACTCCTTCTGGCAATGTAGCTGGTACATCTAAAGTTTTTGCAGTTCCATCATATACTTCGTTTAACTTGTCTAATATTTCAAAGTCATCTAAGTTTATTGTTTTTGCTGTTATGCTATATGTTGGAAGGTCAAATCTTACTGTGTAATTATCATTATTGTATGTTCCTACTAATTTGTAACCTGTTCCTACATTTGATTTATTGTCTAATAGTTTATTTTGTGTAGTATCATCTTCGTTATAAACTTCATATGCTTTTATGTCTATGTTTAACATAGCCTTAGTATCTCCTGCTGCTAAATCACTTACGTCATAATCTTCTTCTACATATACATGTGGTGTATCTCCATATACACTTGATATAATTGCATTTTCTGTTAATGTTACTACTACTGGTCTTGCTGTAATACTGTATGTTGCTTCTGTAAATGTTATATCATAGTTTGTATTTGTACTTTCTAGTACTATTGGATAATCTGTTCCTACACTATCTCCTGCTACTAATTCTGTCTTATTATCCTTATCTGTATATTCTTTGTATGCTTTTAATGTTATTCCTAAATCTGCTACTGTATCTCCTTCTGCTAAGTTTGATACTGTATAGTCAATTTCTCCATAAGGTCTTATTGTATCACCATATACACTTGATGTTTTTGCTGTACTTGTTAATGTTACTGTTACTTTTCTTGCTGTAATTGTTAATAGTTTAGTTATTGGTAATCCTTCAGCTGGTAGGATGTAGTTACTATCTAAGTCAAATACTACTGTTCCTGTATATACTCCTACATTTGTTGGGGCTGTAACTGTATTTCCTTCTGCATCTGTATATGTAAAGCTTATGCTTGTTACTCCCTCTGGTAATGTAGCTGGTACATCTAATCCTTGTGCACCTTTGTTGTATACTACTGTTTTATCAGTTAATGTTAATTCATTTAAGTCGATTGGTTTTCCTGTTATTGTTAATGTTGCTGTTACTGGTAATCCTTCAGCTGGTAAGATGTAGTTACTATCTAAATTAAATACTAC
>JAAVZQ010000153.1 GCA_022791735.1 Clostridia bacterium | reverse complement strand
TGATTTTTTAAAATCGATATAGCCTTAGACATAGTGGAGATTGAATAGCGTTGCATACCGTTCAAAAAAGAACATTTGGTTTTACTAATTTTGTTAGTAAAACCACTTATTTTATTTTACATAAAATTGCTGGTGATACAAGCCGGAAACAAAAACAGCTTTATTGAGAACATAAGAAAGGGGAAAAAACAATGGATAAAAATATAAGGAACATAAGCAATTATTTAGAGAAAAGGAATACAAAACATCAAAAAAGTTTATATAATATCAAAAACGAAAAAGGAATTACTTTAATAGCCTTAATAGTTATGATTGTTATTTTAGTAATCTTAACAGGAATAACAATCAAAGGATTAACAGGAAACAGAGGAATAATCGATGTTACAGAGACAGCAGCAATAGAAAGTAAAATCGTTGCATACAAAGAACAAATAGAACATGTTGTACATACTGAAATAATTGCTAAATCTGCAATCGGCGAAGAAGCTACTACTATGAGTATAGCTGAAAGATTGCAAGGTGAAGATTGGGTTGCTAGTGCTAGAGTAAATCCAACTGCAACATCTACTGAAGGCAATATCACTGTAGTAACAAAAAAAGAAGGATTTATATTCCAAGTATATTACAATGCTTTATATGGTAAAGTTCAAATAGATTATATAGGAAAAACAGATAATCCAGATTCAGAAGATATAAATAATAAAATGCCACAAGTAACTGCAAGATATGATAAAAAAACAAAGAATATATATGTAAGTGCAAAAATGCCACAAGAGGCAAATGCAATAGCAAAAATAGTTATCTTCCAAGAAGGTGATGAAAACAGAAAAGTAGGAGAAAAACTAGACGGAATAAAAGATAATGAAGAATATCCATTTGAAGTAAGTGCGACAGGTTGGTACAAAGTAGTAGCAACCTCTAATAAAGGTGTGTCAAATTACACATGGGTGAGAGCAACAGTATCAGCAGATGGATTAGAAGTACCACTAATAGAAGTAGCAGAATCAGGAGAAGTTAGAAATAATTGGTATGGACAAGATAGAAAAGATGTAATTGTAGAGATAGATACAAGTAACTCAACAACAGCAGTAACAGGAATACATTATGAGATAATATCTAGCCCAGTAAAAGAAGGAACAGAAGAAGTTCAAATGCAAAGCGAAGAATTTGATACCAATGAGACAAAAATAAGACTACCAGGAATAAATACAGCAGGAACAACAAGAATATTAGCATATGCAAAAGGAGAAAATGGTGTAACATCTGAGACAGGAATGTTAGATATACGTTATGATAGTACTCCACCTGTTTTGAATAAGGTAGATTTAAATGGAGACAAAAAAGAAAATTTTGAATGGTTTAGAAGTAATGTAGAAGTATCAGTTAAGAAAGAAAATATAACAGAAAATAACTCAGGAATAGATGGATACTATTATAAAAGAGATGGATCAAGTGAAACTTATGTAAGAGATATAACAAGAGTTTTAGACGTTTCTAAAAATGGAACAACAAAGATTGAAATTCAAGTAGTAGACAAAGCAGGAAATAAGTCAGACTGGGTTTTGGTAGATGTAAACAAAGATGATCAAAATCCTGACAAGCCAACATTAAGTCAAATGGATCAGACAATAAATAGTATTAAAGTAAGAGCAGTAGGAAATGATAATGAATCAGGAATTTCTGGATATAGATTTGAAATAAGACCTATTAGTGGATCAAATAATGATTGGTCATCACCAGACAATGCCACAATTACTACAGATGCAGGTACTTGTGAGTATACATTTGAGGGAAAAGACAGAGGAGAATACATGGCAAGAGTGTTTGTGCTTGATAAAGCCGGGAACGAAAATATGAGCGAAGCAACAGGAGTAAATACACAGTTGAACTATGCTCCAGTGTTTAGTCGGTACTCCAACAGGAACAGCAAAAACTAATACAAATGACACCATAATTGTAACAGCAATGGCAACAGATCAAGA
>JAAVZQ010000110.1 GCA_022791735.1 Clostridia bacterium | reverse complement strand
AATTACTGAATTTGCTCATTACATAGATAATTCAGAGTTATTTGAAAAAAAGATTACTGAATATGGTAAACCTATAATAAAGTCACAAGCAATTATGACTTGTATAAAACATTTTTGTGTGAAATAAATCTTGCTTAATTCCATGTGTTTGACACCCTTGTGGTTCACCAAAACATCATTATACGAACCATGTATAAGGTTGACTTCATTAGTCTATAAGACTGATGAAGTTATTTTTATACTATAATTATAACTTATTTTTGTAAAATATAATTCGACCATATTACTTTTTCTGGTCTTGTTGTACTAGAAATTGTTTCAAAATAATCAACAATTTTGATATTTAGATGACTTTCTTCTAATATTTTTTCTAATTCTTCTCTATTTAAAAAATTGTAATATTTACCTTCTATTACTTTATAACCTTGTCCCTTTTTAAATGCCATATAAATTATACCTTTTTCTTTTAAGGCATTTATCATTTTACTTAATATACTAGGAATTCCTCTTTTGTCACATGTAATATTGATGCACAAGCCCATATGGCATCATAAGTATCTTTCTCATCAAGCTCACTAAATTTCATGCACTTTACATTCTGAGCAATATATTTACTAGCCAGTTTGCACATTTCTTCTGAGCCATCTATTGCCTTAACTTTATATCCTTTTTCTATAAAATACTTGCTATCTCTACCAGAACCACATCCGAAATCTAGTATATAAGAATTATCTGATATTCTACTTAAAAATCTATCATAGTTTTCTTTAAAGTTGCCTTTTATCGTTTGTTCAAAATATTCTTTTGCATTTTTATTATAATAATCTATAGTATTATACACTTCTTGACTATCGCTCCTTTTTAATTTATTTATTGTTACTACAATATTTTCAATAAATGAATTCTTTTTCCAATCATACTTGTCTTCCATATTTAAATCTCTAGCAATAAATATTCTCATTATTTGACTAATTGGCTTAAAGTCATATGTAATGTAACTCTCCCCATTTGGACTAATATAAAATATATAACTTTTGTCGTTTATTTCTAAATTGAAATCGCTATTAATCTTTTTTAAATTTAATTTTTTTAATATATTTTCTTCATTAAAGTAATTATGGTTTACAATATGGGTATGTGCATGTACTATACTACTTGCTGATAGTTCTTGTTTTTTTGAGGTACCATGTTCAAATACAATTGGAAATTTATTATATTTTTCAAAGAATCTATTTCTATATTTTTTTATTATGTCTAAATATTCTATTCTCTCATTTTCATTTAATTCTTGCATAGAATTAATATGTTTTTTGCTAATTATCAATATATATCCTTCTACTATCGCTCCTAGTGAGACTTTTATATAAAAATTTTTCGTTTCTTCTATTATAGTATTATATACTTGGCTCTTATCTAATTCGCAAAACTCACAATTTTTCATATATTTCTCCATTCTACAATTATTATTTTATCATAATTTTTAATAATTGAATAGTATATTTCTGAACATGAAGATAGCAATATTGATATTTCAATTGTTACAGCTGATATTGAAAATTATATAAAAAAATGCTCAATGGGTAGCTTGAGCATTTTTTTATTTCATCATTCTTTCAAGCTCCTTTTCGTCAATGTTAGGTTTCTCAACTGCCACAAATTTATCAGGAAATTTTATTCCCATGGATATACTTGCAGGCATCCAATTAATCCTTTCATCTGCGCAAATGAGTATATGATTGTTGCAATAAGTCTTGAAAGCTTCATGTGTAAAATTCTGAGTAGAACGGTAACAGATGAAATATTCTATACCATCGTTTACCTTTTTCTTGCCAGCTGGCAAAAACACTGGTGCACCATATTGCCTTAAATCAACTTCTATTATATTTCCAGCTTCATCAAACCGATAGAATTTCGTATATTTGTTTCTTTCTCTTGAATTTACAAATATCGGCACACACGCTGTAAAAGCACCAGGTTCCAAAATTTGTGAAATTACTCCATAAACTTTTAAAAACATATTTGGAACACATTCCTTTCTACAGACAATTTGCTACCCCAAATCATCTATAAAGTTATACTAATAATTATACTATTTATTTTATTAATGTCAACATAACTATTAATTTAATTAAAAAACACAAATAGTTTTGAACTTTTTCAAAATTATTTGTGTTTTTATAATTACCTATTTACCGCTATTTGGCCTTCTACCTCTTCTTCTCTATAAAAATCCGCTATTAGTTCGTCTAATTCTACACTTATTTTATATATATAGTCGTAATCTCTGTTTTCTTCGATACTTTTGTTAAGTTCTTCTCTTTTTTTACGTATTTCATCATTTAACATATATTTTTCCTCCACTTTTTTATCTTTTTTCTTCGTTAATGATAAAATAACACATATTTTATCCTAAGTCAATTAAATTATATGTTATTACGATTTTTTCGTCAGTCATAATTCTTGATTTTTGTATGTTTTTTTATGGTGTTTATAATTTTTAGACAATTTTCGACAGCAGTTTTTTTCTTTGTAATCTAAATGTAAACTTTTTGTAACAAGTTATTAATATTTTTCTACAAATTTCTATCTTACAATCGAAGTTACTCTTTTTTCTTCTACAAATACTTTTCCTAGTATTTTCTCTGCATATTCTTTTGTAACTTCCTCATATTTGTTCAAATAATCAAAAGCATTTATTCCTTTAAAGTAATCTGCTAAGAACATTCTTGCTGTTTCATCTACACTATTATATTCTGTTATATAATCTCCATAAAGTTTCTTTTTGTTTCTTAGAAAATCCGCTTCATTTAATCCATTTTGTTTTGCCTCTTCTATTACTTCTTTTATTCTTTTGATAACTTCTTCTGCATTCCTTGAGACACCTGACAAAATTACAAAAGCATAATTCTTTGTGAATTCATATTCTAAATCAATCTGGCCTAAAAGAATATTTTTATCTACTAGTTCTTTATATAATTTTGAACTTTTTCCAAATAGTGTACAAAGTATAGCCTGTACTGCTATATGTTTTTTTACCATGTCACCTTCTACTTTGTCTTTATATCCGAACTACAAACATTGGGTTACTAAGTTTCATATCTACAATTTTTTCTTTTTCGTTTATTTCTTCTTGCTCTTGTGGATAAATTCTTTTTGGTAATTCTTTTTTCTCATTTTTAATTATTCTTTTCTTAACTTCTTCTAGTATTTCTTCTGGTTCAAAGTCTCCACATATTACTATTGCCATATTTGATAATGTATAAAAATTGTCATAGCAAAGATATAAAGTTTCTTTTGTGATATCTCCAATTGACTTGACACTTCCTGCTATATCAATTCTTACTGGAAAGTCTTTATACATACATTTTACAGCATTTAGGTATACTTGCCATTCTGGATAGTCCTCATACATATTTATTTCTTGCGCAATAATTCCTTTTTCTTTTTCCACATTTTCATCTGTATAGTATGGATTTTGTACATAGTCCATAAATTCATCTAGCGCTTCATAGAAATTATCTGTCGCTTCATACAAGTACGCTGTATGGTCATTTGTTGTATATGCATTTGCATTTACTCCAAGTGCTGTAAGCGTATCTAAGCTGTTTATTCCACTTTTTTGTTCAAACATTTTGTGCTCTAAAAAGTGTGCAACTCCATCTGGCACTTTTTTAGCTTCTGTTTCATTTGGTAATACAAAAGTATTATCTATTGAGCCAAAATTTGTTCCAAAAATTATATATTTTTTTCTAACATTCTTTCTTGGGATTATCATAACTGTTAAACCATTTTCTAGCTTTTCCATATATAGTTTTTCTTTTACTTTTTTATTCTCTATTACTTCCATCTTTTACTCTCCTTCCCTCCTCTAATTTTTTAAGAAATATATTGTATCTACATTAACTTTTTTTGCAAATTCTATAATTTCTTCTTTTGCAACATTTCGCACAGACGCCTCATACTCATCAAATGACATTTTCTGCTCTGAAAGTTCTTGGCCTAAATAGTATGTTATAAGTGTATCTTGTTCATCAGGTATCATCTTTACTATTCCAATTATTCCGAACTTTTGCATTTTCTATATCTTCATCTGTAAAGTTTCCATTTTTCATATCTTCTATTTGCTCATAAATTAAGTTTAAAGTTTTTTCATAGTTGTCTATTTCAATTCCTGCTCTTATAAATATACAATTTTTATGTCTTAGATAATTAGATGACGCAGTATATGCTAGACTGTGTTTTTCTCTTACTATTTGGAACATTTTTGATGTTGCTGAACCACCAAGGATTGCATTATATACAATCGCTGCATATTTTTCTTTTTTGTTATCGTCTAATATTGATAATCCTAAAACTAGGTTTCCTTGTGTTACATCTGCTTTCTCTATTATTTCTTTTTTATCATGTTTCTCAAATGGTGTATTTTTCCTATTATACTCTGGTTCTCTTTCGTTTAATTTTTGTACATTCGGATTTTGATTAATTAAGTCTATTACTGCTTCTTCCCCTATATCTCCTGATACAAATATATCAATTTTGCATTCCGAAATAAGTTTTTTATAATGTTCATATAAATTGTTTGCATCAATTTTTTCTATATCTTCTATATAACCATATTTGTACAAACCAAAAGGTGTACCCTTATACATTTCTTCTTGGCATCTTAAATTTGCATATTGTGCTTTATTATCTTTTTTACCTTCAATTATTATTTTTAACTTTTCTTTCTCCGTGTCTAAATATTCGCTTGTAAATGCATTATTTTTGGTTTTAGGGTTAAAAACCAATTCAAGCAAGGTACTTATACTCTCTTGTATAATATTCTCTTCTTGAGGCAAATATTTGTTATTTATGGTCTCTAAATAGAATTTCAAAACTTGGTTATCTCCTGTTTTGTCTATTCCGCAATCAAACGCCGCTCCATACATGTCTTCAAGCTTTTTGTTTATTTCTTCAATACTTTCTAAACTTTTACTTCCTTTGCTAAGTATCATTGGTATCATTGCATTTTTTGTTACGTTTTCTCGATTTAGCTTTGTCGTTAGAAATACTGCTACTAAGTCTGTTTTGAAACTATTAGTCTTAATAGTATGTATGGTAATTCCTTTTCTTATCTCTTTTTTATTATCTCTCATAGTTTTTCTCCTCTCATAACAATTAGTATATAATATTTAGCACAAAATATACAAGTAGTTTTAAAAAAAATTTTGCGACGCAATATGAACGTTTGGGGACGGTTCCAAACGTTCATAAAACAAAAGAAGGCGTTTCATACGCCCCCTTTAAACACTCTATATTAAAATTTTCTTTTTCTAGCTGCCTCTGACTTTTTCTTTCTTCTTACACTAGGTTTTTCATAATGTTCTCTTTTTCTAACTTCTTGCATAACGCCGTTTCTTGCGCATTGTCTTTTAAATCTTTTAAGAGCATCTTCAATATTACCATTATTTACTTTTACCTCTGACATTATTACTCCCCCCTATCTCATGTGTATTTTGAATTGCTTAACTATTATATATCTTATATCACTACTTGTCAAGCTTTATTTTTCAAATAAGTCTCCCATTGGCTTGTGTTCGTATAATCTTTTTATTGCTTCTGCGAATAGTGGAGCAATAGATAATACTTTTATTTTATCTAATTCCTTCTCTTTTGGTAGTGGTATTGTGTTTGTTATTACTAGTTCTTTAAAATGTGAATTTTTTATTCTTTCTATTGCTGGTCCTGAAAGTACTCCATGTGTACAACCTGCATATATTTCTTTTGCCCCAAACTCTTTTAACACATTTGCTGTTTCTATCATTGAACCTGCTGTATCTACTTCATCATCAAATACAACTGCTATTTTCCCCTCTACATCTCCAATTACTGTTGATGCAATCGCTCTATCATCATTTCCTTCTCTTCTTTTATCTATCATTGCTATTGGACAATTGAAAAATTTTGAATATTTATATGCTTTTTTTGAACTTCCTGCATCTGTTGCAACTATTACCATATTATCAAAATTCTTTTCTTTAAAATATGTCTGTAATATATTTTGTGCTGATAGTCTATCACAATTAATATTAAAATATCCTTGTATTGCTGGATTATGTAAGTCACAGCTTATAACTCTATTTGCTCCTGCTGCTTCAATTAGTTCTGCCATTAATTTAGCTGTTATTGGAACTCGAGGTTGATCTTTTTTATCTGATCTTGAATACATGTAGTATGGTAACACAACTGTTATTCTTCTTGCTGATGCACGTTTTGCAGCATCAATTGCAATTAACATTTCCATAATTCTTTCGTTTACTGGAGGTGTAGTTACTTGTATAAAATACACATCCTTATCTCTTACTGTTTCTTGTATTTGTAAAAAATTGTTGTCGTTTTTAAATTTCATTCTTGATATTTTTCCTACTTCAATCCCTAAGCTGTCACAAACTTCTTTTGTAAAATTATCTGCTTCATCACTACATGAGAAAACTTTTAATTCTTCCATT
>JAAVZQ010000109.1 GCA_022791735.1 Clostridia bacterium | reverse complement strand
GCGGTGTATCATACGATAATTGCGAAGTAGAGCAAAAAACATATCAAATAGCAAGCTTATCAGACTTTAGCAAATTACAAGAAGATCCAAGTGGAATATTTAATATTACAAGTGATATTGACTTTACAGATTATACAGGAAGTGCAAATTCAGTAGTAACATCAATATTTACAGGGAAAATAAATGGAAATGGACACACAATATCAAATTTAACAAATAAAAGCCTATTTGGAGAGTTTAGAGGAACAGTGGAAAATTTGAATATTAGTTATTTTACAAATGTAGCAGGAAATACAAACTTTGTTGCAGCATTTGCACAAAAGACATATAGAGCTACACTTAAAAATATGAAGTTCAATAATATTACAGTATCAGGAGCTAATAGTGTGGCAGTAGTTACAGGAGCAGAAACATCAGGTGCAAATTCGGTATATGAAAATATATCTGTAGAAAATGCAGATATATCAGGAACTGGAGTATATGTATCTACATTTATAGGAAGAAAATATGGTGGAACCATCAAAAATTGTTATGCACAAGGAACTATAAATATAACAACAACAGAGAACGGTGGATTAGTAGGTGCTATGCAAGAAAATGGAACAATTGAAAATTGTATAACTGATGTAGAAATAACAAAATCAAGAAACACATATTCAAATGCAGCAGCTAAGATGTATAATGGTTCGCTTGTAGGAAATATATATAATTCACCAAAAATAAATAACTGCATTGCATTTGGAGACATGACAGGATATACAGGGGCAGATGGAGTAGAAGAAATACCATATAAATGTGTGGGAGCACAAGAAAGTCAAATAACAGCTTGCTTAACTAAATGCTATGAAGTAACAGACTGTATTGGAGCGAGCCGTGTAAGTGCAGCTACAGCAGGACACTTAGATACAATTGAAAGAGCTGACTTAGATATAGAATTTTATAAAAACTTAGGATTTGATGAAAGCATATGGGATTTTGATACTATAAGTACCAAAGGATATCCAGAACTTAAATAATAAGATTTATGAGAAAAGCTATTTATACCAGAAGAGAATTAAAACTCTTCTGGTATTTTTGTTTACTAGGAAAATATTAACTTTCTTAGTAAACAAAAAGCTCGGTTTCAATTTCTCGCCTTTAAGTTCTAAACTTAAATTGGGCAGAATAAAGGGTGAAGATTACTCTTTGTTCTGAATTGCTAATTTTCTTAGTAATATGCTTTCATAAAAAACACATTTGTAACATTTATTATAAAGAGAGAATAGAAAGGTGTGATAGAAATTTGGTATCCAATATTACAAGAAAAAGGAGAATGAAAAACATGTTCCTCTGTATGGTACTTGTTTTTTTATTACTAATCATAAGACTTGGATATATACAATTTGTTCAAGGAAGTGAACTAAAGACAATGGCTTATGTACAACAAACTCTAGATAGAACCATAAATCCAAATAGAGGAACAATTTATGACAGAAATGGTGAAGTTTTAGCTATGAGTGCCAGTGTAGAAACAATTACAGTAAATCCAACTAATATTGCAAAAGAGGATAAAGAAAAAGTTGCAAAAGCATTGACAAACATATTTGAACTTGATTATGAAACAGTATTAAAAAAAGTAAATAGAAAAACTTCGATAGAGACAATTGTAAAGAAAGTAGATAAAGAAAAAACAGACAAACTAAGGAAATGGATGCAATCAGAAAATATAATAAATGGAATAAATATTGATGAAGATACAAAAAGATATTATCCTTTTGCAACTTTGGCATCACATATAATTGGATTTACTGGAAGTGATAATCAAGGTCTAGATGGTATAGAAGCCAAATATGATGAAATCTTAAGTGGAGAGAAGGGAAAAATAGAACGTAAAACTGATGCATCAGGTAGAATAATAGGAGATGGAGAAGAACAATATGTAAAAGCCATAGATGGGGACAGTATAGAACTTAGCATTGATACAAATATTCAATCAATTGCAACAAAATACTTAGAAGAAGCATGTATTGACAATGAATGTGAAGAAGGCGGAGTTGTAATTATTATGGAACCAAAAACTGGAGACATACTAGCAATGGTAGCATATCCAGAATATAATTTAAATGATCCATTTACAATAAACACAGAAGAAATTACAAGTGCATGGAATCGGATTTTCTAAACCAAATAAGAATGAAACCTTACAAAAGATGTGGAGAAATAAAGCAATTGCAGATACTTATGAACCAGGTTCGACTTTTAAATTAATAACAACATCTGCAGCACTTGAAGAAGGTATAGTTACAGGAACAGACAACGCTGGAGAATTCTCATGTACAGGTGCAATAGAAATTGCAGGTACACGTATAAAATGCTGGAGATATTATAGACCACATGGAGCGCAGAGTCTAAGAAATGCATTGATGAATTCTTGTAATCCAGTATTTATAGGGCTTCGGACAAAAACTAGGAGTGAAAACATATTATGAATATTTAAGAAAGTTTGGATTGCAAGAAAAAACAGGAATAGACCTTCCGCGGTGAAGCAAATAGCATATTTTTTAAAGAGGAAAAAGTAGGACCTGTAGAGCTTGCAACAATTTCCTTCGGACAGAGATTTGAAATTACACCAATACAACTAGTTACTGCAGTAGCAAGCATAGCAAATGGAGGAAATCTTGTAACACCTAGATTTGTTACAGCAGTTATAGACTCAGAAACAGGAGAAAGAAGAGAAATAGAGCCAGTTATAAAGACTGAAACTATATCAGAAGATACAGCAAGTAAAGTAAGAGATATGATGGGTTCTGTTGTTTCAGAAGGAACAGGAAAAGGTGCAAAAGTTGAAGGATATACTGTTGGTGGTAAAACAGGAACATCAGAGGACCGGAGTAAATACAAATAAATATATTACATCATTTATGGGATTATCTCCAACAGAAGATCCAGAACTTGTAATATTGGTTGTATTATATAATCCAACAGGAGAAGGAGGACACCAAGGAGGAGCGTGATTCATTTTGTCGCTACACTATATAAAACATTCAAAAAGATTTACAATGTAGGAAAAAATTAAACAATCAAATCAAGGGAAAGTAATTAAAGTTGCTTTCTCTTTTATTAATAATATGATACAATCATAGCTAGTAATGTATTTTATAAAGAAGGAGTAAATTTTATAAATGGAGAGATAATTTGGATAATTATTGGAGTATGGTCAATATTTTTTGAAATATTATTATTTTACTTTTTTATTCCAGAGAAGATTTTAGGTGGTAAAAAAATTTTAAATAAAATAGAAGAATTTAAGGAAAGTTC
>JAAVZQ010000180.1 GCA_022791735.1 Clostridia bacterium | reverse complement strand
TGCATCTAATATACTTCAAAACGTTTAAAAGCGATTTAGAATGAATTTTTTGCTTTTATTACTTTGCTGGCATTTAATTTTCTTAGTCATATCAACGCTTTTGTACATATTTTCAAATCAAATTTGGACAAGGCCGGCAACAACAATATGAGTGATGCCACAGAGGTAAATACGCAGTTAAATAGGGCACCTATGTTTAGTCGGCACTCCAACAGGAACAGCAAAAGCTAACACAAATGATACCATAATTGTAACAGCCATGGCAACCGATGCAGACGAAAATGATATGTTGACATATACACTGTGGTGGGGTGATAGTAGTGATAACTTAAGTAAGACAGATATAACTGCAACAGGTATGTCTGGGCAGTCTGTGACATTGGAAAAAAGTGGCTTGAGCAATGATACGAGATATTGGTTTAAGGTAGTTGTAAGCGATAGAATAGATGAAACATCTTCTGGAGAAGGAAATGAGAAAACGTATTGTAAGGGAGAATATTGCAGTGGAGGATGGTATACTTATCCAACATGTGGAATTTGTACTGGAACTGGAAAAGTTAGTTGTACAAGATGCTCTGGCACAGGATTAATTACCACCCGGTACTAGCACTTGTTCTGGATGTGGAGGATCGGGTTATCAAACGATATGTTATAGTCGAGTATCACTTACTGATGATGATGCATGGGGACAGAGGTACTACACTGGGTGTAATGCTCATAACTCTGGTGGGGATGGAGATTATTGCTACCATTGCAACCCTGTGTGTGTAGCTTGTGGCTACAGGTTATCAGCATACTTATGTGAAAGCTGTATATACCAGGCAATAGCTGGTTCTCTTAGTATGTCTCATTCTGCACGTGTGACCTGTTCGTATTGTTCACGGAGAAGGAAAGGTCAATGCTTATACATCTTGTCCTTCATGTTCTAGCGGAAAAACGAACTGCACTATGTGTAGTGGAGCAGGTCAACAAGCAGTTCAAAATAATTGTACCAACCACGGTGTTTTTTTAGCTCATTACTTTTGTTCTGTACATGGCAATAGCGTTAATCAATATCATAACTAATTTTATAATTAATAAGTATAACGTTGGAGTATAACTTGTATAAAATGGTCTTACATATAACAATAATTTTGCATATATAATCTATAAAAAACCGTCTTACATACAGTAATAATTTGCTGTACATAAGATGGTTTGTATTATTTATGGTATTGGCTTACATTATTTCCATGATGTGAACTAGATGTGCAATAATAATGACTACCTGTTATAGTATGAGCAATACATGGACCACTAGTTTTGATTTGCCCATCTCCATCGCATAAAGTACAATTGATTTTGCCATTATCACATTTTGGACAAGTGTTATCACTCTTTATTCCACCATTACCTTGACAAACAGTACACATTGTATGATTGCGGGGTGGATAAACCCATCTTCCTTTACAATATCCACATATCCAAGGGGTAATCCACGAAGAACACTTCGAACACATCCATTGATAAGTGGTAGCATTTTCTAAGCTATATTGGCAATACGGACAGTAACCATTGCCAAAAGATACTTGGTTAGAACCCCAATTTCCACCGTCACAAGGGAAGTATCCTTTACTAGAGCAATGAGAACATTCCTTCCATATAATCTTCTCATTCGTTTTTCCCGTACCACCGACATAATGTGCATGTTACTTTACCACCGTTACACCCATTAGCGGTACACGTCTCATAGACAGAATTTACCCCACTACAATACTCCCCCTTACAATATGTATTCTCATTTCCATCTCCCGAAGTAGTTTCATCTATTCCATCACTTACAACTACCTTAAACCAATATCTCGTATCATTGCTCAAGCCACTTTTCTCCAATGTCACAGACTGCCCAGATCTACCTGTTGCGGTTATATCTGTCTTGCTTAAATTATTACTACTATCACCCCACCAAAGTGTATATGTTAACATATCATTCACATCTGCATCGGTTGCTATTGCTGTTACAATTATGGTATCATTTGTGTTAGCTTTTGCAACACCAGATGGTGTACCGACTAAACACAGGTGC
>JAAVZQ010000108.1 GCA_022791735.1 Clostridia bacterium | reverse complement strand
TGGTTTAATGTATTTGTTGCAGACGAGACTTATGATAAGCAAATACTTATTGTTTCTATGGTAGAGGATTTAAAAGAGAAAAATGAAACAAGATATGTAACATCAAGAGTAAAAACAATTTTGCAAAGAATATTGAAATAAAATAAAATAAAATTATATAAAAAAGACCAGCCTTTAAAAGACTGGTCTAAAATCATTCTAATCTAGAATAATTTTGATTTGGTTAAGTTGAGTTTGAGATGGTTAGTTACTTGTTATAGGCTGTTAAAGGAAATTTGTGAGAGAATTAGCCATAAATCCAAATCTGCACATCTGCTGTTACACCATCAGGGACATCAAAACTGAAGCCATACATATGCAAATCAGCATTGTGCATGAGATGTTCCCAATAAAATGTTCCGTTTGTAGTAATAGTGCGGTCAATTTTTGACGTAAATGCAGCATTTACATCGTAAGCGTCAAAGCCTCTAACACGCATGTTGTAAGTGCCACTAGAACAGGAAGTGGTGATGGTAATCCCCATTCCACCGATCCCTTGAGTGTCATGACATATAACGCCGACAAACTTGTGGCTGCTGTCCAATGTAGCACTGGCATATCCATTGACGTAACTCAAGGGCATAATTCCGTCATCAGAGAGCAGATAGAGCTCGCACCCATTCCGTACGTCACCCATGTCAGATGCATCATGCGCTAAGATGCTTTCATTGATTGAGACACCCGCAGCAAAGGTTACAGTGTTCATAGAAAAACAGACAACCAATGTGAGGATGAGGGCGATGGCTCGTTTGTAGCGAAGTATATTTTTCATAATGAACCTCCTATTAAAAATGCAAACTCAACCTAACCTATAGGAAAAAGCTATGAAAGCTTTAACCACCCGAACGTACTTCATTATATATACTATAAACTTATAACACTTTTTTCGACAAGATTTATAAAAAAATAACAAAAGATAACTGAAATTTAAAAAAATTAGATAGAAAAAATATTTTTTGTAACGAATTTAAATAAAAAGATGTCTTTAATAGTAAAGGGAGTTAAAAATATGGATGAAATATATTTAGCACATTCAAAAAAAGTATATAAATATTTACTAAGTTTGTGTAACAATCAAGATATTGCTGAAGAGTTAACCCAAGAAACTTTTTATAAAGCTATAAAAGGAATTAAAAAATTTAGAAATGATTGTAGTGTTAATGTTTGGTTATGCCGAATAGCAAAAAATACATGGATAGATTATATAAAGAAGGAAAAACAAATAACATTAATATCTATTGATAATGAGTTAGAAAATTATATTATAGAAAATGATATAGATAATAAAGATGAGATGCTGGATTTATATAAACAGATACATAAATTAGATGAAAAGACTAAAGAAGTTTTTATTCTTAGAATAAAAGGAGAGTTATCTTTTAAGGAAATAGGAAATATATTAGGACAAACTGAGGTATGGGCTAGAATAACTTTTTATAGGGGGAAAATGAAATTAAAGGAGGAATTAAAATAGTATGGAGAAAGAATGTGAGATCATTAAAGATTTGTTACCAAGTTATGTTGAAAATCTTTCAAGCAATCAAACAAAAGAAATTATACATAATCATGTAGAGAATTGCGAAAATTGTAAGCAGATATTAGAAATGTTACAAAAAAATAATAATAATATGAAAAAGAGAAAAAAGATGGAAGAAGAACATGAGGTAGATTCTCTAAAGAAGTATAGAAAGAAAATGTTAAAACTAAGAAGTATTACAATTCTATTACTGTTAATTATAATGACTGTATTTATAGGTATTATTATAAAATACGTGTACAACAATTGCATATTAAAAAGAAGCTTTAATACTATTCAAGATTTAAAAAAAGCAGAAAATTATTCATTAAATATAGAAGAATATGAGATAAATTATAGTACAGAAGCACAAAGGTATCATTCTACAAAAATTTATTATAAAGATGGAAATTATAAAAAAGAAAATAGTTCTTATATTACAAATAATGAACTTGTTAATCCAAACTATATTTTTTATGGTTCTATCAATTCGGATAAGTTAGTAAAAGTATATGAAGATACGAAAACAGCAGTAATAGATACCAACACATTAAACAGAATAGAACCATATACTGTAGAAATGAAAGAAAATGAGTTTGAAGGTTTTTATGAGTATACTAATACTTATGGAAGAGATTTTGGAATAATAAATAATCTAATATCTAAAACTACCATAGAAGCAAGAACAGAAATTTATAAAGAAAGAAATTGCAATGTGCTAAGAATACAACATAATAGTACAGGATATACCGAGATTTGGATAGACAAAGAAAATAGTTATGTATTAAAGGAAAGAAGTGAAATTTTTGGAAAATATTTTTACGAAAAAATTTTTACACTTAACATAGGAAATGTTATGGAAGAAGATGTTGAAATACCTGATTTAGATAGTTATCAAGTAAGGGGAAATAATAAGTAATGAGTATTCAAGCATTATTTGTTAGTAAAGATATGTTAAGTTTAAAGCAATTAGTAAATTCAACAGTAAGTCAGTGTAATGAAATTTATGTAAAATATATTGCAAATACAAAAAGTGAAATGTTAGAAATTCTTTCTCGACATTATGTAGATTTATTGATATTAGATATAAGGGATTTTGACTTTACATTAAACGAATTAATAAAGAAGATAAATTTTCTTATTATTTGTCAGACAGAACTGCTTATAAAATTAGTAAATGAGAGTTATCAAAAGGTGCAAATAGAAGAGAATAAGATAGAAAGTGTTTGTAATTTATTGAAAGAAATTATAAAAAATAATAGAATAGCAAATTGTAACATAAAGAATAATATATTGCTAGAATTAAGCAATATGGGATATAATTTAAAACATATAGGAACATATTACGTGCTAGAGGCAATTATGTTGATATATGAGGCTAATAGTTGGGATAAATTAGATAATTTACAGAAAAATATATATACAGTAATTGCGAAGAACCATAATAAAAGTCTAAACAATATAAAAACTAATATAATAAAGGCAACAAACTTAAAATCGAGAAAAAGCGGAATGGCATTAGAATATACTCCTAAAGAAGTAATAACACATATATTAACGAAATTTTTATAGTCTATACTTAGAAGGCAAGCTATGTAACATCAAGAGTGAAATAAGAAGAACGTTTGGGGACGGTTCCAAAAGGTTCACATTAAAAAATGGAACTTTTTGGAACCGTCCCCAAACGTTCTCTTTTATGCTAGTCTAACAACAACCACTTGAATATTTTTGCTTTGCAGCATCAATTTTTGGTTGTTCTGCTGGGCATGTTTTGTACCAGCCTTTTTCAGACATTAAGTTATATAGTTTATTTTGTATATCTAAAGATGTATTAAGTGCGTCTTTGAAAGCGGTGTGAACTTCAGCTGTTGTAGACTCGATTGCTCCATGCATATATAAGTCGCAAACACCTTTAATAATTAATAATTCTTTTTCCATTAAATCTCTGTCTTCCATAAATACCTCCATTATAATAAATTTAAAAATTTGTTAAATAAACATTCATGAGTGTTTGCAAGTTCTGCAATATAACCTGAAAGCTGAGTATCTTTTAAATCAGTTGCAGTTTTTTGACTGCATGTTTTCATAAATTTTTCATGTCCTAAAGCATCCTCAACATATGATAATTCTTTACTTGTCATAATTATGGCTCATTCCTTTCCTAATATAATCTAAAATAATTATTTCCCAATATATGAAAAATTATACAAAATGTCTTTTTTACTTTTTATGTCGAACGATTTATCTTGACATTTCATCAAAAGCGTCATATATTATATGCATATTTAAAATCAAATTTTTTAAAATTACAACTTAAGTATTAGCAAAAAATTATCTTTGGGGAATCACCCAAATAAAAAATCACATTTTAAAATTTAAATAGATGAAAGTAGCAAAAACATATATATAGCAAAATTATGGGCTATTGTTATAAAAATATTGATGTATTATAGCAAATATGCTATAATAGAAAGGAAGTATAATAAATGTATGATATAATAATGTACGAAGATAAAAACGGAAAAAGTGAATTGCAAGAATACTTAAAACAGTTGCAAAATAACCCGAGCAAAGATAATAATATAAAATTAAAAAAGATTACATCTTATATCGATAATTTAAGCATGTATGGGTTAACCCTTGGAGAGCCTTATATAAAACATATAGATAGTGATATATGGGAGTTAAGACCAATACGAGATAGAATATTATTCACTAGTTGGTATAATAATAAATTTATATTATTAAGTGTATTTACGAAAAATACACAAAAAACACCTAGAAAAGAGATTGAAAAAGCTAAAAGATTATTAAAGGATTATATAAAAAGGAGTGGTGTATAATGGACAAATTTAAAACTTGGAAAGAATTTAGAAAAGAACTAAATATAACACCAGAACAAGAAGAAGAAATAAGAATTGAAAATGAAATAATACAAGCAACTATTGAAGCAAGAAAAAAGGAACAAATTACACAAGCAGAAATAAGTAAGAAAAGTGGACTAACACAAAGTGTAGTTGCAAGGATTGAAAGTGGCACACATTCTCCTACTATGCAAACAATGATAAAATATTTATATGCTATTGGTTATACATTACAAGTAGTTCCAGCAAAAGATAAGAAGATTATAAGAAATTCAATAAATCACAAATTAGTATCAAAAACAGCATCCCATAAAATAAATAATAATATACAATATGAGTTAAATAATCCAGGAAAAAAATAGAAGATACTGGAGAAATTAACAGAAGAGAGGCAAAACACAAAAATGCACCCTGCCTCTTGCTAAAGCTAGTTTTTTGTGCTAAAATAAATACCGTGTGAGGTAACTTAAAGTGAAAGAAATTACTGAAAAACTTTTGAGTTTGAAAGAGGTAACAGATTACACAGAAAATCTAAAAAATAAAGTAAGCCCAATAACAATATTGGGCTTAAGTGACGTATCTAAATCATGCATTACAGCATTTACTAGAGAAAGTGCTAAAAGAATGGTTTTGCTTGTTACATATAATGAACTTCAAGCGCAAAAATTACATAGAGACTTAAAGAATATGGATACCAAAGTAACATATATACCTAAAAAAGATATTATTACATATGACTATGATGTGCAAAGTAGAGATATATTATATCAAAGGATTGATGGCATAGTTAAGCTATTTAATAATGAAGCAGAAATTACAGTATTAAGTATAGAAACTCTAATGCAACCAATACTTACAAAAAAGCAAATGAAAAACAGTATATTAAAAGTATTAGTTGCAAAGGAATATAATTTAGAGGAGATAAAAGAGAAGTTAGTATACCTTGGCTATGAAAGATGTGACATGGTGGAAGGCAAGGGTACATTTAGTGTGCGTGGAGATATTTTAGATATAGCTATTTCGAACAAAAATGGCATTAGAATTGAGTTTTTTGGGGACGAGGTAGATCAGATAAGATACTTTGATATTTCTAGTCAGAGGTCAACTGAGAACGTAAATCAAGTTCAAATTTTTCCGATTACAGAGGAGATAGAAAAAGAGCCAAATGGCAGTATTATAGAATATCTTAGTGAAAGTGCAATTATAGTTTTTGATGAATTAAACAAAATTAGTTTAAGGTCAGAAAATATTTTAAATGATAACGTTTTTTTGATAAAGGATTTAATAGAAAAAGAAAAAAATGTGCCATATATTTTAGAAAATATGTATAACATAGAGCAGCTTTTAGGTCAAACAGCGAACTTTCAAATAGTAGAATTAGATTTTCAAGATATTGCACAGGGCAAAGAAAATACTATTACTTTTAAATATGAAGATATAAAACAAATAGATGATAAATTTTTAGAAATTACAAAACAAGAAAAAGAAAAGAAAACATATAAACCAAGAACTAGAGTGTCAAATGAATTTAGAGAAGCAGAAAAAATAACTTTTAGTGATTTAAAAGTACGGAGATTATGTAGTACATAGAAAACATGGAATAGGGGAATACTTAGGAGTAAACACAATTAACGCAGATAATATTACAAAAGATTATATTAAAATAAAATATTCAGGTGAGGATATTTTATATATTCCAACGGATTCATTAGATAGTATTAGAAAATATATAGGTGGAGGAGAAAAAGCTCCAAAGGTTAATAAACTTGGAGGTAAAGATTGGGAAAATACTAAGCATAAAGTTAAGTCAAATTTAAGGGAGATTGCAAAAAATTTAATAGAATTGTATGCGGTAAGGCAAAAGGTACAAGGCTTTGCTTTTGAAAAAGATACTCCATGGCAAAAGGAATTTGAAGATACTTTTCCATACACAGAAACAGAAGACCAATTAAGATGTATAGAAGAAGTAAAACAAGATATGGAAAGGCCAAAACCAATGGATAGGCTACTATGTGGGGATGTTGGCTATGGAAAGACAGAAGTTGCAATACGTGCAGCATTTAAAGCATGCATGAGTGGAAAACAGGTTTGTTATCTTGTTCCGACAACAATTCTTGCAGAACAACAGTATGAAAGCTTTAAAGAAAGAATGAATAAATTTGCAATAAGGATAGAACTTTTAAATAGATTTAAAACCAAAAAAGAACAAACAGAGATTATAAAGAAATTAAAATTAGGAGAGATAGACATTGTTGTTGGTACACATAGACTTTTAAGTAAAGATGTACAGTTTAAAGACCTAGGATTTTTGATAATTGATGAAGAGCATAGATTTGGTGTTAAGGATAAAGAAAAGATAAAAGAGATGAAAACAAGTGTTGATGTTTTGACAATGACAGCAACACCAATCCCGAGAACATTGCACTTATCAATTGTAGGTGTAAGAGATATGTCTGTAATATATGAGCCACCACAAGATAGAAAGCCAGTTAGAACTTATGTATTAGAGTATGACAGGGAAGTTGTAAGAGAAGCAATAACAAAAGAGCTTGAAAGACATGGGCAAGTATTTTACTTATACAATAAAGTAGAGGGAATAGAAAAGAAAAAAAGAGAGGTAGAAGAACTTGTGCCAGATGCAAGAGTAGCATTTGCTCATGGGCAAATGAGTGGAGAAGAATTAGAAAACATAATGCTAGATTTTGCAAAAAACGAGATTGATGTAATTGTGTGTACTACTATTTTAGAGTCTGGGATTGATATACCAAATGCAAATACAATAATTATAGAAAATGCGGATAGGTTAGGTTTAGCACAGCTATATCAAATAAGAGGAAGAGTAGGAAGAAGTTCAAAAGAGGGATTTGCATATATAACCTATAAAAGGGATAGGCTTTTGTCAGAGGCTTCTGATAAAAGATTAAAAGCAATAAAAGATTTTACAGAATTTGGTTCTGGTTTTAAGATTGCAATAAGGGATTTAGAGATAAGAGGTGCAGGAAGTATAGTTGGAGAGTTCCAACATGGACACATGGAGCAAGTAGGTTATGATATGTATTGCAAACTTTTAGATGAAGTAATGCGCGAAATGCAAAGTAGTAAGTTGCCAGTGGAAGAAAACATAGAAGATATTCAGATAGACATAAATGTTTCAAGCTATATACCAGATAGTTATATTGAAAATAGTGATATGAAAATTAATATTTATCAAGATATTGCTTTATGTAAAAATGAAGAAGAAATAATGGATATAACTGATGAAATTATTGATAGGTTTGGAAGCATGCCAAAAGAAGTAGAGAATTTACTAGAGATTGCAAGAATTAAAAATTTGTGCAGAAATAGTGGAATAAATAAGATAAGTCAAAGGCATGGAAGTGTTGTATTTTACTTTTTACCAGATAAGTTTAATATGGATAATTTAAGTAAGATAATTGAAACTTTTAAAAATACCATTAAATTTTCGCCTTCTGCACTTCCATATATTACATACAAAATTGATGAAAATAGGGCTATAATAAAACAGATAAAGGATTTCTTAGAAAGAGTTTGAAAAAAATAGAATTCGTATTACATCGTTAAAGTACTATTATATAAAGGAGTTGTGAAATGCAAGTTATTACAAGTAAGGATAATGAAGCCATTAAAAATATAAGAAAGCTTAAAGAAAAGAAATATAGGGACTTGACAGGAACATATATTATTGAAGGCATGAAAATGATTAAAGAAGCAATAGAAGAAAATGCAAATATCAAGCAAATTGTTGTGTGTGATGATTGTTTAAAAGATGAGGGATGCACAGAGCAAAAGTTTTTGTATCAAATCGCAAAATATGAGTGTATTTATGTTTCAAGCAAGGTATTTGGGCTTTTAACTGATGTAGTAAATCCGCAAGGTATGCTTGCAATAATTGAAAAGGAAAATGGAGAGGAAAAGATAAATTATAATGATGATATAATTATTGTACTTGACGGAATACAAGATCCACGGAAATTTAGGAACAATTTTAAGAACTGTAGATAGTGCAGGGCTTAGTCAACTTGTTATATCAAAGACAAGCGTAGATGCATATAATCCAAAAGTTGTGCGTTCTACTATGGGGGCGATTTTTAGAGTTAAAGTAATTGAAGCAGAAGATTTGGTGGAGACTTTAAAAAATATGAAGAAGCACAAGTATAAAGTTGTTGCGACTTCACTTGCAGGTACAGAAAATATATATGAAATGGATTATAATAAAAAAGTAATAGTTATTGGAAATGAAGCAAAAGGGGTTTCAAAAGAGATTTTGGATGTAGCGGATTTGAAGACAAAAATTCCTATGCTTGGTAAGACAGAAAGCTTGAATGCGGGAATTGCAACAGGGGTTATTATATATGAATACGTAAGAAGAAAATTGAAACAATAATTAAAAAATATTCAAAAATATATTGAAAAAAAGTGAAATTTATTATAAAGTAAAAATGTATAACTTAATGCAAAAAAAGATATTTAATATAGTGATAAAGAGGCGATAATGAGAAGCAGGATAAGAAATAAAAGTAAAAATAAGTATATACAATATAAAAGTAATAAAGCAAGTAGCTTTGCTATTTTGTGTATATTTTTTGTATCCCTCATTTTATCAATTATATATCTAAGATATATAAAACAATTAACCTATAAAAACATATATAAGAACATAACAGAACTTAGTGAACAGACTACAACACAGTTAAACTTAGCAATTACTGACCAAATGAATATGCTACATATGATGGTGCAATATATAGAGGCAGGTCATATTAGAACAGAGGATGAAATTTTTGAACTTTTGAAAGGAGAAATAGATAACTATCATTTTACAAGGCTTGTTATATTGGATAGAAATGGAAATGGAAAAACAAGTGATGGTTTTGAAGTGAAAGATTATGAAAATATAGATGAGTTTTTTGTAAGCGATGATGTATATTTATCAGAAAATAGACCAAGTACAGTTACAGATGACCAAGTAAATATTTATGCCCAAGTTTTTAAACTTAATGGACAAGATAGGGTACTTATGGCAACTATAAAAACATCAGATTATAAAGAAATTTTACTAAGAAGGCTCTTTGGAAAAGGTGGAACATATTTAATTAACAGTAATGGTACTGTGCTAATAGATTCCTTTGATAATATAAAACATAGTACTACTAATTTGTATGAGTATTTTAAAGTAAAATATGAATTAACTAATGATAAACAATTACAAAAAATAGAGGATATGACAAATGCAATAAAAAGAGGAGAAATAGGAACTTTTGACATAGAGTTTGGAAATGAAATATATTTTATACATTATGAGAAAACAGCAATAAATGATTGGTATGTAATTACTACAGCATCAGATAGTACAATTGCATCAGAACTTATAAACATTGTAATAACCTCTGTAATTCTTTGTTTAATAATTATTTGTATTATAGTATGTAATTCTATATATATTAATATATCTAATCAAAAGAAAAATCGTCAAATATATAAAGTAGCATATATTGATCCTGTAACTTTGCTTGGAAATGAAACATATTTTAAGGGCAATGGAGAATTATATTTGTCAGGTCATACAGCATCAATTAAATATATAATTACAGTAGATATAAATAAATTTAAGGCATTAAATAGAGTGCATGGATATGCATTTTGTAATGAACTTTTAAAAGTGCTTGGTCAAAAGCTTACAAGATTATTACCACCAGACAATATTACTTGTAGGGTTTCTAATGATGTTTTTGCAAGTATATTTAGCTATGATGAGAACATAGAAGAACTTTTAGATAAAATATATAAAGAAGCGTCTAATTTAAAGGTAGGGAATGTAAATATCACTGTAAACTTAGCAATTGGGGCGTACAATATATTACCACATGAAACAGATGTAAATAATATACTAGATAAAGCTTATCTTGCTCGTTCACAAATAAAAGGATTATATAATAGTAATTATTACTTATTTGATGAGAAGTTAGAGAAACAAATGATAGAAGAACAAAGTCTTGAATCTAGCATGGAGGAAGCATTAGTAAATAAGGAATTTATTATAGTTTATCAGCCAAAAGTATTTACTAAAAATGAAAAAATGGCAGGAGCAGAGGCATTAGTAAGATGGAAACGAAATGGAGAAATGATTTCACCAGGTAAGTTTATACCATTATTTGAGAAAAATAAATTTATAGTCAAATTAGATATGTATATTTTTGAGAAGGTTTGTCAAGATATATCAGATTGGAAAGACAAATATGGAGGAGCACCAATAGTATCAATAAATGTATCAAAAGAACATTTTGTAGATCCTAATTTCATAGAGCAATATGTAAAAATATGTGAGAAATATGAAATTGAAACAAGTAACATTGATTTAGAAATAACAGAGAGTGCAACAGTTGATAGTAATATTGATATAATAGATATTATGAATAAAATTAAGGAAAAGGGATTTGCCATATCTATTGATGATTTTGGAACAGGTTATTCTTCGCTTAGTATGCTACAAAACATGCCAATAGACATTCTTAAAATAGATAAGGTATTTGTGGATAAAGCAAATTTAGAAGGTGATAATAATGTTATAAATTATATAGAAGATATGGCAGAACATATGAAAGTAAGAACAATAGTTGAAGGTGTTGAGACAAAGGAACAAGTAGAGTTTATAAAAAAGATTGGGTGCGATATTATACAAGGATATTATTATTCAAAACCAATTCCAAAAGAGGAATTTGAAAATTATTTTAAAAACAATATGTAATCATAAGAGGTGAAAATAAATATGCAATATGAGAATATAGAAAAGAATTTGAATTATGTATTTAAAGATAAAAAATTGTTAGGGACAGCACTTACTCATACATCTTATGCAAATATGCATGATATTGAAAGTAATGAAAAGTTAGAGTATTTGGGAGATAGTATTTTAGAGTTTATAACTAGCAAGTATTTATATAATAATTATAAAAAGTTACATGAGGGAGAGATGACAAAGGTTAGAGCAGCAGTTGTATGTGAAGAAAGCTTACATCAAGTTGCTGTAAGGCTTGAATTTGGAAGATTTTTGATAACAAGTCGTGGTGAAGGGTTTGGAAATGTAAAAAATAAAGCAATACTTGCAGATGCAGTAGAAGCAGTTATTGCAGCTATATATTTGGATAGCAATTTAGAAAATGCAGAAAAATTTATTATAGAAAATTTGAAAGATGCAATAGAAATTGCAAGTAAAAATGTAGGCACAAAAGATTATAAAACGGTTTTGCAAGAGAAGCTTCAAACACATGGAAATGTAAAGATAGAGTATGTTATAGTTTCAGAAGAAGGACCAGACCATAATAAGCACTTTGTGGCAGAGGTTTTGTGTGATGATAGAAAACTTGCTGATGGGAAGCGGAAAGAGCAAAAAGGCTGCTGAGATGGAAGCGGCTAAAAAGGCGCTAGAAAAAATGTAGTAGAAGGCGAAAGGATGATTAAAATATGATAATAAATGAGATATTTATAGGAAGTTTTACTGGGAAAACAGAGGAAGAGCAAAAAGAGATTTTAGAAAAGTTTAGGGAAGATAATATACATGATACTATAAAAATTTCTATAATGCCAACTCTAGTAAACAAAGAACTTCTAAAAATGTTAAAGAAGTATAATGTGACTACTGTTGAACTAGAAATACAGTCTACAAATGGATACATATTGAAAAAATGCGGTTATAGTTATACAAGAGAAGATATAAAAAAAGCTACTAAGCTTATAAAGAGAAGTAGAATGAAAGTATCGTTCCAAGTTGGAGTGGGGCTTCCAGATAGTACTAAAATAGATGAACTAAATACAGCAAAGGATCTTGCGAAACTTAAACCAAATTTAGTTAGAATTTATCCTATGGTTGTTATAAAAAATACAGCTTTAGAAGAGGAATATAATAAAGGTGAGTTTGAACCACTTACACTAAATCAGGCAATAGAAAGATGCAAAGAGATGATATATGCTTTTAATAGAAAAAGGATACATAATATAAATATAGTAAGACAGAACGAGTTAGATGAAAAAAAAGAAACAGATATTATAGCTGGAGCATATCATGAGGCATTTGCACAATTAGTTACAGATGGGCTTTGGTATGATAGTATTGTAGAGAAGATAAAACAGTTTAATGTAAAAGTAAAAAAGGTAAATATAGAAGTAAATCCAAAAGAATTAACGAATATTTTACGGATATGAGAATGAAAATGCAAACAAATTGGAAGAGTACTATGATGTTGAAATAAAAGTAGAAGGAAATCCAGATATTAAGCCACGGAAAAACAAAGATGACAATATTGGAGGTTTACAGTAATTAACATTGAATAATTTGTCTATGTTTGCAAATAATACAAACATGGATGTTTTTATAATAAAGAAATATATTAAAGATTTTATTTTAATAACAATAGGATGTGCTTTTATGGCCGCAGGAGTTGTACTGTTTTTACTCCCAAACCAACTATCATCAGGTGGATTTAGTGGTATTGCGACAGTACTTTACTACTTATTCAATTTTAAGATAGGTACAACAATTTTGGTTTTAAATATTCCACTTTTTGTGATTTCATTTTTTAAACTAGGAAAAGAGTTTTTTACGAAAGCAATATTTGGAACAGTGATGTTATCTATATTGTTAGATGTTTTTGAAGGTGCATTTCAAGATAGAATTGTTATAACACAAGATAAGTTTTTGGCAAGTATATATGGTGGACTTATTATAGGAATTGGGAACTCAATAATAATAAAATATAACGCATCAACAGGTGGCACAGAACTTCTTAGCAATATAATATCTAGGATATCTCCAAAGTTTAGAATAGGACATCTTATGAGTTTATTTGATATTGCAATAGTTGTAGTTAATATGGTTGCATTAAAGCAAATTGAAATAGGACTATATTCAGCGATTTCAATTTATATAATAAATAAAATAATTGAAGCATTGGCAGAAGGAATTAATTTTACGAAAATGCTTTTTATAGTTTCGGATAAATATGAGGAAATATCAAAGGAAATAAGTGATAAACTTGGAAGAGGAAGTACTGCAATTAATGCAACAGGTATGTATGAAAAAGCTGATAGGAAAATCTTGTGGTGTGTAGTATCTAAAAACGAAGTTGCAAAAATAAGGGAGATTGCAAATAACATAGATAGAAATTCATTTATGTCTATATTCAACGCACGTGAGGTTTATGGAATGGGATTTAAGAAAATATAGTATTGTGAAAAATTTTTATTTGTGATATATTACTAGAAGAAAAGAGGTGATTTTTAAGTGAAACTAGAAGGCTATAAGGCAGGTATGTATACAAGAGTAGAGGATTATAGAGCGTTTATTCTTAGTAAGATTAATTATGATTGGTCTTGGGAAGATGCAAAAATGAATAAATTACTTGCAAAGGCAAGCAGTGAGCTTGGAGAACTTAATGCACACTCATTATGGGTTCCAAATATGGACATTTATATAAAGATGTATAAATTAGCAGAAGCATATTTTTCTATGAAGATAGATGGGGCAAATGTAACAACTGAAGATAGTTTACTTAGTTTTAAAGAGATTCCAGAGGATAAAATAAATGATGTGGAGAAAATGCAAAACTATGTAAAAGCTATGTCTATGCGGTGAGGAGAGAATAAGAGAAACAAAAAAACTTGATACAAATTTGATGAAAGAACTTCACAAAATTTTGATGCAGGGCAGAGGGCATGCAGACAAAATGCCAGGAACACTTAGAAATCTCCAAACTTGGGTTATGGGCGAAAGCCCAAAAGAGGCAGAATTTGTTCCACCTCCACATACCGAGATAGTAGAATGCTTAGCGGATTTTGAGGAATGTACGAGTAATGATGAAACAGATACACCAGATTTAGTAAAGGTGGCAATTTTGCATTATCAATTTGAGACAATTCATCCTTTTGTAAGTGGAAATGGATGTATTGGAAGAATGATAATACCTTTGTATTTACAAAGTAAGGGATTACTTGATAAGTCTTGTTTGTATATTTCGAATTATCTAGAAAAAAATAAAAATACATATTTTGATAAACTAATGAGAGTAAGAAATAACAGTGATATACTTGGGTGGATAAAGTTTTTCTTAGAAGCAATAATAGAAACTGCAAAACATCAAAAAGAACAACTTAAAGAGTTGGAAAAATTATCAGATGAGATAGAAAAGATAATATTAGAGCTTCCAGTAAAGCCAGATAATGCAAGAAAAGTAGTAGATGTGTTATATGATATACCAATAGTATCTAGAAAGAAGGTACTAGAAAATAGTGGCATGAAGCCATCTACGCTTAATACTACTATAAATTCTTTGATGGAGAAGAATATGATAGAGGAAATAACAGGGCAAGGAAGAAATCAAATCTTTGCTTTTAAAAAATATATGGATATATTTTTAAAATGAAAATAGACAGCCTCAAAGTTTCGTTAGTCCGTGGGCGGGTATTATATATAAAAAATATCTTGTTCCTTGTTGGTCGTCTCACAGAAACTGTAAAGACGAGAGTGTAAGTTTGCTAGCGCAAACTATAAATGTCTAACAGTTTCTATGTTCGCTCCCATGCTACGCGTCACATCGATATTATTTATATATGAATACCCTGCGCGGACTTTGAGTTTTATTTGCTGTCTATTTACTTTGATTTTTGTAAAGATTTTATATGGTTAGCTTCTTCTTGTGACATATAGTTATATTTTACCATTGCGTCAAGTACTTGTGATTGCCTTTGCTCTGCAAGTTTTAAACTAACAGTTGGGGCGTAGGCAGAAGGAGCATTTGGTACACCAGCAAGAAGTGTCGCTTCATATAAGTCTAGTTCAGAAGGAAGCTTATCATAGTAGCCTTCTGCTGCGTCATGAATATTATAATATCCGTTTCCAAAATACATATTGTTTATATAAAGTTCTAATATTTCATCTTTTTCGTAATCTTTTTCTAATCTAAAAACAACAAACAATTCTGCGGCTTTTCTAGTCAAGGTTTTTTCTTGGGTGAAACACAAATTTTTAGCAACTTGTTGTGTTATAGAGCTGCCACCACCTTGCATTTTAAAAGAGACAATATTGTTTAACATTGCACGAGAAGTAGCAATTACATCTACACCAAAGTGTCTATAAAACCTATGGTCTTCAATTGCAATAATTGCATTTTTATAATAATCAGGGACTTCTGAAATGTTTGTATAACTTTCATCAGATTTTAGTTCAGAAATTCTATCTTCTAAACTTTTTTCTTCCATAGCTTCTTTATATAATATATATCCGATCAACAGCAAAATATGAGATAGCAACAACTGCCACAATAACTATAAATATCAATAATCTTTTAACAAATTTCATATAAAAAACCTTCCTAAATTTATATTAAAACAAATCCCTTTTATAAATATTATAATGATTATAACTCATCTAATAAAAAAATAAAAGACTTTATTGAAAGAAAATTTGTAAAAAATAGAAGGAAAAAAATTTTTTTTGACGAATAATAGAAATAGTACATAAAATAATATTAATTGTACAAAATATATTACAATGGAATAAGGCGGTGAACAAAACATGAAAATAACAGACGTACGTTTAAGAAAAGTTAATTCAGAGAACAGAATGAAAGCTGTTGCTTCTGTAACTTTTGATAATGAATTCGTAATACACGATATTAAAGTTATCGAAAGCCAAAATGGATTATTTATAGCTATGCCTAGCAGAAAAACTCCAAACGGAGAATTTAAGGATATAGCTCATCCAATCAATGCTGAAACTAGGGAGAAAGTTCAAAATGCTATTTTAGAAGCATATAACTCTCCTGACGCAGAAGAATCAGCAGAATAATAAATATTGTAAGTAATATTCTATTAAAAACTCGCTACACAATTTACGTGTAGCGAGTTTTTTGG
>JAAVZQ010000107.1 GCA_022791735.1 Clostridia bacterium | reverse complement strand
TAGGTTTAAAAGTATTGAAAAACTATACTTAAAATGATAATATATAAATATAAGAAATGTTTGAAAATCTAATAAAATTACAAATAGATGTCTAAAAATATTGAAATCTTAGGAAATCCCCAAAATCAAAAACTCATACTTCCAATAAGTATTTATTGCAATTTACATGAAAATATGATATAATATAAAAATAATCGTAAACACGATACGTAAAAATATAACTGGAGGTAAACACAATGACAACAGGAGAAAAGGTCAAAATGCTATGCGAGGAACAAGGAATTACACGAAAAGAACTTGCAGAAAAGGCAGGAGTAAGTGTAAGAACAGTTGTGCGGATAACCCACGATGTAAGAGAAGTTAAGGTTAAGACTTTAGAAAAAGTTGCAAAAGCATTAGGAGTGAGCATTGACTACATTTGCGATGAAGACAGAGAACCAGAGGAGATGTCGTCAGAGGAAAGAATATATCTGGCGTGCGAACGTAAAGAGATAACCTCAAGAGAAATTACTAGGCAAACAGGACTTGCTTCGGGAGTTGTTAGAAAGGCTAAGAATGACATATTTAGTGTAGAGCACGAGAGTTTGTGTAGAATTGCGGAAGTTTTAGGCTTAGATGTGCAAAAGCTATATGACAGCGAACTGGAAAGAATAACACATGCACCGTTACCCGAAAAAATCAAAATGTTGTGTAGGAGAAAAGGCATAAATCAAAAAGAGTTTAGCAGGTTGATTGGGATGGACGTGAATAGATTTAGATTCATTTTAAATGGGAAAAGGCATTTGATAAGCGTCAAAACCTACACACAATGGGCAGAGGTGTTAGATGTCTCAGTAGAAGTTTTTTACCCTGATGAAGATACGGTTCAAGAAGCACTTATGCAGGAAACAATGGCAAAGAGATTGGAAAAAGTATGTGAAGTGAAAGGAATTAGCCTAAGAGACTTTCGAGATTAAGTGGCGTAGGGTATACGACATTAAGCAACATCAAGAGAGGCCATAACATTTCTCCAAAGAGTTGCACTTTGTGGAAAATTGCAAAGGCTTTGAATGTGAGTTTTAGTGAACTTGTGCGTGGTATATGACCAGCAAATACAGTTATACCAAAAGGAGAAGCTTGAAAATAGCTTCTCCTTTTGGTAGGCTCTTAAAATTTTACAAATTTTCGTAGTAGTTACTATCAAGCGGATTAATTTATAAGGTTCGCTTGTATTAATTATAAATGTATGATAAAATACGGCAGTAACAATTTAGGTTGTCACGCTTCTAGAGAAGTAAAAAGCTCCAGAGGCGTAAACCTCTGGAGCGAATGCAAAGGAGGTGTATGTATGGCTGGGGTAAAGATAATGCTTATAGGTGTAGAGGTTATACTTGTATTTGTACTTGCTCTTACTGGTTGGGATAGCTATAAATGGTTTAAGACCTACCATAGAGATCTGGTGAAAATGCAAAATGCACTCTACGACTCTGCATTTGTACAGAAAGAGGTAGAAGAACTGGAAGAAATAGCAGATGCAAGCAAAGGACACTTTCAGTTTTCCCTTGCTTGGTCAATAATAATTGTTGTATTATTGATTGGAGTAATGGGGATGATAAGCGTTATGTAGCCATACAAAAAAGAGAGGCGGTATGTATGTTCGTACTACCGCCTCCATTTTTTAAAATTAATTCTTTAATATAGCTGTTCCAATGTGTAACTTTTTCCCTTCTAATAGATGTTTTTTCATTTCTTTTTGTAGAGAAGTTCTGGTTTCTAGTATAGTAAAGTCTAGAGGAACATCAAATAGATTAAAAACAAATAACATAAAATCTTTTAAATTTTCCTTGTATTTAAGAACCGTAAAAAGTTTCTGGAAATTTAAGATATTACTGTTGCCTTTTAAAAAATATTTAAGTTCAGGGCTAAGAAGCCAGCTTTGTACATAATACTCCAGTTCCTTATTATGGGCTAAATTAAAATACTTGTAAATATATTTCCTAGAATTTTTAAAAGAATTTTCAATTTCCTTCATATCTAGAGGTCTCCCACCAGGGATATGTAATTCAATATGATGTTTTTTTGTGTCTAGGCAATCTAAATCTACAATTGAGTGATAATTATATTGCAATCTTCCAACTTCAATAATGTCACATTTTATAAAATGTGACAACCAAACCATATGCCTAATTCGAAGTCCTTTAACCTGATTGTAATCATTTGTAATAATATTATATAAATTTTGTTTATGCCTATCTATTTGATAATCATCATAATTTCTTTCTAACATATTCTTTTTATGAATAGAATAGCCAGCTAAAAGTGAAATGGCAGGTATCATATTATTACCATTAATGTTAAAGATATTATTACAATCCCAACTCCATATATCAGAGTGTTCGTTAGAAAAATATAAAATATAGTAAAAAAGATAGCAAATAAAATTTAGTTTATCATCATTTCTTAGTAGTTCAATAGTCTCAAATAGAGTTCCGAGTAAAATTGGGTTGTAAATTATAGAAGCCTAAAATTTCTTTAAAATCAAAATCTGCTAACCAATCTTTTCTAAAATTTTCACGAGCATTTTTATAACATATTTTCCAAGATTTTGGAATACTATTCATACCAATGTATAATTGTAATTCTTCTAATTCCTTCACAATACACCTCGTTTATAATTATAATAAAATTATTATATCACAAAATAATATTATTTTGACTAAAAATGTAGAAAAATGATATAATATATAAAACTTAGTAAATAGTAAGGAATAATAAAAATGGATAATAATGGAGTTATAAAATATAAAATATTAGTCGTAGTAATGCTGATAGTTGGAATTATTGCATTAGGGTTTATATTTTTTACAAAATCAAATAAAGAAAATATAAGTCAAGAGGTAGGTAGTAGGGTGGTGGAAAATACACCCAAAATAGTAGAAGAAAGAGAAGAAAAGACTAGTATGTCTCTAATTATGGTAGGTGATTACTTAATACATAGCAGTGTATATAAAGATGCAGCAAAAAATGCAGGAGGTACTGGGTATGATTTTAAGCCAATGCTAAAATATATAAAGGAAAAAGTAAAAGATTATGATTTAGCCTATTATAACCAGGAGACAATCTTAGGAGGATCAGAGATTGGTGTATCTGATTACCCCAATTTTAACTCTCCATATGAAGCGGGAGACGCTATGATAGATGCTGGATTTAACTTAGTAAGCCTTGCAACAAATCATACAATGGATAGTAGAGAAAAAGCAGTTTTAAATTCAAGAAAATATTGGGATAGGCAACAAAATATATTAGCTGTGCGGAAGCTATGATTCTTTTGAAACACAAGATGAAATACAAATAAGAGAAAAAAATGGTATTACTTATGCAATGCTTAATTATACATACGGAACTAACGGTATGCCGGTTCCAAAAGGAAAAGAATATTTAGTAAATGTATGGCCAACTGATTTAAGCATAAACGACATAGAAAGGGATACAAAATATCAGGCATATAAAGAAGAGGTAAAAAGAGATATTCAAAAATTAAGAGATAAGGTAGACATCTTAATTGTAGCAATGCATTGGGGAGTAGAGTATACACATACACCAACAGCATATCAACAAGATGAAGCAAAGTTTTTAGCAGACCAAGGTGTAGATATAATAATTGGAACACATCCACATGTAATCCAGCCAGTTACATGGATAGATGATACACTTGTAATTTATTCGCTAGGAAATTTTATATCAGCACAATATCAAGATGATAATTACAATAAAATGGTAGGATTAATGAGTTCAGTAGAAATTACAAAAACAGTAAAAGGAGACAAAAAAGAGATTTCAATAGATAATGTTAACAATGAACTAATTTTTACATATTACAATAAAGCAACATGGAGAGATTTTAAAGTAATACCATTTAGTAATAGTGAGATTAAAAAGTATTTGCCGAGTTATAAAAACGTTTATCAAAGATATAAAGAAATCGTACAAAAATATGACAAAAATATAGGCGTAGAGGAAGCAGCAAGCTAGTTTGACGATGATTGGACTTTATGCTATAATATTAGGTATATCTCTAAAAGGAGGTGAACTAAATTGGCTAAGAGGAAAAACAAAAAAAGAATTTTGCCATGTGCATGTGGATCTGTGCCGCCTCCTCGCCAATTTGGGCAAAAAGTGGACACAAAGGGATTTGCCAGTGGCAAATTTCCATTAGTGGCCAGCGAGTCTGGGAGAGTCAACTAACAGACTCAAAAAAGGAGCTCTATTTTGGGGCTCCTTTTAAAAACAAATTTTAATCTGCAATTTCACGGTTTAGCGTAGGTTTGCTACTAGTTATAGTTCCGAACAGCTATTCAAACTGAATACTATTTAATACATCTATATATGGAAGACCATTTTCTTCATTAAACCCTATACCCAAATAAGCTTTATCTATATCATCATCAAAGTGAATTCCAATACTACCATTTTTTCCATTAACAATTTGAAATAAACTTGTAAGATAATTAATACCGCGACAGTGCTACAAATTAAATCACTGTACATATTATTTCTTAAGTGCAAATAATGAGTAAGTGCTGCAAAGTGGCAACATGAGCCCCTACCAGTATTTAATGCATATGCTAAATTAGTATAACCAGCAGTGTAAAAATCAGCATCATTAATAAGTAATATTTTTTATCATACCATAATTATGTAAATTTTGCAAGATATACTACATCAAAATAAATTCACAAAGCGATTATATTTGCATTACGCAATTATATATGCTATAATTTGAATATAAAGGAGAGCTAATTTATGATAGACGGAAGGACACAAAAAGTATTAATGGCAATTATAAAACATTGCAATATAATAAATGATACTAAGAACTTCTTTGGAGATGATTATTCAAAATTTGAAAATAATAGTATTTACTAAAATGCTATATTAACACTGGTTACACAGATAGGAGAATTAGTAAAAAACTACCAATGGACTTTAGAACAAAATATAATCAAATTCCACGGAAAAATATTGCTGGAATGAGAGATATAGTTGTGCATAAATATGAAACTATTGATAAATGTATATTATGGAATGTTGCAGATGAAGAAATAGATAAAATAAAAGAATTTTGCCAAGATATTTTAAATGAGGGATATAATGTCTGAACTAGAAAAAATGAAAGAAAAAATAAAACCAGTTGCTAAAAAGTATAATTTAGCATATGTTTGGATAGTTGGTTCTTATGCAAAGAAAAAACAAAAAAAGATAGTGATGTTGATATTATTGTTAGAACAGAAGATGTACTTGGTGGATTTAAAATAGTGGAAGTAAAGTTTGCGTTGGAAGAAGCATTGGAAAAACAAGTTGATATTATAACAACAGGCAGTATAAGAGGTTCGTTATTAGAAGATGAAGATTTAGAAGAAGTTTTAGTATATAGGGAGGAATAATAAATGAAGATATATGTTTCGCATTCAAGTAGTTATGATTATATAAATGAAATTTACAATCCGATAATAAATTCTGATATAAGTAAAACAAATACTTTTTTTCTTCCACATGAAAACAAGAATAAAATTACGAACACAAAAGATATTATTGCAAGTTATGATTTAGTAATTGCAGAAGTATCACTTCCATCGACAGGTCAAGGTATAGAACTAGGATGGGCAAGTTATGCTAACGTCCATATATTATGTGTATATAAAAAAGGTTCAAAAATTAGTACCTCAATAAAATTTATTACAACTAATTTTATTGAGTATGAAAATTCCAAAGATATGATAGAAAAAATAAAAGAATTTATAAGCAAATAGAAGATGCCAATTATACAATAAAAAAACATTACCAGCCTAAATACTGATAATGTTTTTTGTATTATACAGGTTCGTATAATAATACCTTGGTGAACCTAAGCTTTATAAATACGAACCTTGACTTTTTGAGTGACTTACTAATTTTAAGAATAGATATATGATTATTCATAATGTCCTTTGCATTGTATAATTTCTATTTGGTTACTATTAATTTTATAAACTAGTCTATTAACTTCATCAATTCTTCTGCTCCAATATCCAGATAAATTTTCTTTTAGAGGTTCTGGCTTTCCAATCCCTTCAAATTTATTTCGGATAATATCTGCAAGTAATAAATTTATTCTCTTTAAAGTTTTCTTATCTTGTGTTTGCCAATAGCAATATTCTTCCCAAGCCTTTGCAGTAAAGGATATATTATTCATTTTCCATCGCCTCTAATTCTTCTAGTGTTTTTACAATTACTTTTCCATCTTCTAATTCTTTTATTGATTCATTTATAACCTTCATATTGCTTTTTGAATAAAATGGGTCTATTGAAACATCAAAAGGTATTCTTTTTTCTCTTGTCATTTTTTTTATAAATATATTTAATGCTGTTGTAACAGTCATACCTAATTCATCACAAACTTTTTCCATTTC
>JAAVZQ010000106.1 GCA_022791735.1 Clostridia bacterium | reverse complement strand
TCTTCATCATGATTTCCGAATTGCCATCATTATTTCTGTTCTATCATGTACATTCATGCCTACATCTTTTAAGATGTTATATGCAAGTATTGCTCCAGAGTGTGCATGATCTACTCTATTTACACAATTCCCTATATCATGTAAATATCCTGCAATTCTAGCAAGTTCTACTCTTTCTGCTGGATAACCAAGTGCCTCTAGAATATCTCCTGCTCTTTTAGATACAATCCCTACATGTCTTTTAGAATGTTCTGTATATCCTAAGCTATTAAGCTGCTTTTGTGCACCTTCAACTAAAGCTTGTACTTCCTCGTTATTTCTAACATCTTCAAGTGTAATCATAAAACCTCCATAATTTATGTTATTTTGCAATTGTAATATTTAAAACTTTGTATTTTGCTATTCCATCTGGTATATGTACTTCTATAGTTTGGTTCTTTTTGGCTCCCATTAATGCACGACCAATTGGTGATTCATTTGATATTTTATTTTGTGCTAAGTCTATTTCTGTTGAACCAACGATTGTATATTCAAATTCTTCATCAAATTCTAAGTCTTTTATTTTTACTGTGTTTCCAACTTGAACTGTTTTTGTATCTATATCAGATTCATTTATAATTTTTGCATATCTTAATTTATTTTCAAGATCTGCTATTTTTATCTCATTTTGTGCTTGTGCATTTTTTGCTTCATCATATTCTGAATTTTCTGATAAATCACCAAAACCTAGTGCAACTTTTATTCTTTCTGCTATTTCTGTTCTTTTTTCAGTTTTTAGATATTCTAATTCCTTTTCTATATTATCATATCCTTCTTGTGTTAAAAGTATTTCCTTATTTTCCATTTGTATATCATTCCTTTCATGTTCTGTTTGACAAAGCGCCTCGGCGACTTTGTTCAGCCCGATTTGAGTTTCGAGCCTAAGGCGAGAAATCTCAAAGGGCAAGCGTTTAGCTATAATTAATTATTATAAAATGCAATTTTATAATAATTAATTAATTAAAAATAATAATTAACAATATATTAATTCAAATTTAAATCTTTGTCAAGGGATTTAAAAGAATTCGCACATTATCCTTGAACAACTGACTTTTTATATTTGAATAAGTATCTTTTCTATATATCAAACTTTCATATAATACATTATTATCAAAATCTTTCTTATCTTCTAATCCTTCTAAAAGTTCCTTGTCATAGTCTATTTTATAATTATTTATAATCTTTCCTTTATAATTCTCTTTATTGATTTGTATGGCATTTTGGATATTAATGATAGTTACTAAATCTGGTATTTCATATTCGTTTATTCTACTTTCATTAAAATCAAAGTTAATAATAATATCTGTATTTAATAACGCTTTTATTCTATTATTTGTAATTTGCATTGCAATTCCATATTGTACATATAATTCTTCTTCTATATATGAAAATCTAGAAATATTCTTTGTAATAATTTTTAGATTTTTTACTTTTTCTGCAAGTTCTTTTATTTGTGCTAGTAGCACATCTTCTGCATTATCTATAAGTATTGCAAGATTTATAGTCATTTGCTCTTTTTTCGTGAGTTTTGCAGTTTCTTCTAAGATTTCGTTTAGCATAAATTTTAAAACCCATCTGCCGAGTTAAGACTTCAATTTTGCTTTTCTTGATTTCTTCTAGCAATTCTTGATTTTTGCTCAAATCTTTATTTATTGCAACAACTATCTTTGCTTTTTTATTTAATTTTTCTAGCTTTTTTATGATTTTTCTAACTCTTCTTTGCGTCATTTTTTTCTTTTCGTTTAAATATATTGTTTTCAAAATATCACCTGAATATATGTATATTCAGGCGATATCCATTTATTCTTTTTCTTTTATATCTAGTTTTATGTGTACATCTCTTAATTGCTCCTCAGTTACATTGCCGTGGAGCTCCCATAAGTAAATCTTGTGCTTTACTATTCATAGGAAAAGCTATTACTGCTCTGATATTTGTTTCTTCTGTTAGAAGCATTATCATTCTGTCCACTCCTGGTGCAATACCTGCATGTGGTGGAGCACCATATTGAAATGCGTTAAATAATGCCCTAAATTTCTCTTCAATATCTTGTTTTGTATATCCTGCAATTTCAAAAGCTTTAATCATAAGGTCTGTATCATGGTTTCTAACTGCTCCTGATGATAGCTCTATTCCATTACATACTATATCATATTGATATGCCAAAATATCAAGTGGTTCTTTATTATTTAGTGCCTCTATTCCTCCTTGTGGCATTGAAAATGGATTATGACAAAAGTCTAGTTTTCCCTCATCTGTTAATTCATACATTGGGAAATCAACTATCCAGCAGAATTTGTATGCACTTTCATCTATTAATTCTAGTCTTTTTCCAAGTTCTTGTCTTATCATTCCTGCAATTTTTACTGCCATATTTTCTTTATCTGCAATAAAGAAAATTGCATCATTTTGTGCTAATCCTGTTATTTGTGTTAACCTATTTTTATGCTCATCATCTATAAATTTTGCAATAGAACCTTGTAAACTTCCATCTTCAAGCATCTTTACCCAAGCAAGACCTTTTGCTTCACATTCTGTGGTTGCAAATTCTACCATACTATCAAAGAATTTTCTAGATTTGTCTGATACATTAGGAGTACGTATTGCTCTTATAGTTTTTCCTTTAAAGGCATTAAATTCCATGTCTTGGAACATGTCTGTTACATCTTCTACTATAAGTGGATTTCTTAGGTCTGGCTTATCTGTACCATATTTTAGCATTGCATCTTTATATGCAATTTTTGGAAATGGATATTCTGCTACTTTTTTGTTTGAAAATTTATTAAAGGTTTCATACATTACTTTTTCCATAACTTCAAATACGTCTTCTTGAGTTGCAAATGCCATCTCCATATCTAATTGATAAAATTCTCCGTGGTGCCCTATCTGCTCTTGCATCTTCATCTCTAAAGCATGGTGCAATTTGGAAGTACTTATCTATACCTGATACCATAAGTAATTGCTTAAATTGCTGTGGTGCTTGTGGCAAAGCATAAAATTTTCCGTGGATGCACTCTGCTTGGTACTAGATAGTCACGTGCACCTTCTGGTGATGAGCTTGTAAGTATTGGTGTTTGCACTTCTGTAAATCCTCTTTCTATCATTTGCTCTCTTAGAAATTGGATTACCTTTGCTCTTAATAATATATTGTTTTTTAGTTTTTCATTTCTTAAATCTAAAAATCTATATTGAAGCCTTAAGTCTTCTCTTGCTTCTATTTCTGAGTTTACTTCGAATGGCATAATTTGTGTTCTTTTGCCTAAAACTTCTATTTTATTTATTAGAATTTCTACTTCTCCTGTTGGCATGTTTTTGTTTGTAGCTTCTTCTGCTCTATGCTGTACAATTCCTTCTAATGATACCGTAGATTCTGTAGGTATACGTGATACCTCATCTACTAGTTCACTTTCCCCAGAAGTTACAGCTTGTGTTAAACCATATTGGTCTCTTATATCAAGGAATACTAGTCCTCCAAGGTTTCTATTTCCTTGTACCCAACCTGCTATTTTTACAGTCTTTCCGATATCTTCTTTTCTTAATTCTCCACAATTATGTGTTCTGTACGCATTCATTTTGTATACGTCCCCCTTTTATGTTATATATTTCTGTGCATATGGTTCTCTAAGTTATATGAAATATAACTTAGAAAATCCATCCGCCATTTGCTTTGATTTCATTAGTTTTTGCGTTATGTTCTTCTACTGTTTTTGTAAAGTAAACATTTCCATCTTTATCTGCAACAAAGAATAAATAATCTGTATCATTTGGCTCTATTGCTGCTTCTAATGCTGCTTTTCCAACCATTGA
>JAAVZQ010000105.1 GCA_022791735.1 Clostridia bacterium | reverse complement strand
TCAAAAAAATATAGTGCTTTTGGCTTATTAATGTTGAACTTTAATAAAAAATATAGTAGACTAAATGTAGTTTAAATCAAGGAGAAATCAATCAAATTATAACTTAGAGCTTAAAAATGTTGAAATCTAGGGAGTTCCCCATCGAAAAAAACTCATACCCCCAGAACCTTGTTGTTTACACAATAGAATTTTTTATGATATAATAATTGCGAATAAAAATAATATTAGGAGATTTATTATGTACGATTATGTTTTGCAATATGGTTTTGACAAAAATACACAAAAAACAATTCAAGAAATAAAAGGATGCTTAAAGAAAAACAAGATAGAGGATAGAGAAAGAAATTGGCTGCCCCATATAACAATAGATTTATATAATTGCAAAAGTCAAAATGAATTTATAGAGCAACTAGATAAAATAGTAGGACAAATAGAAAGTTTTGAAATTGAGTGTAAAAATTTAAACAACTTTGATGAAGAAACCTTATATATAGAGCCATATAATAAGGAAAATTTAATGAAACTAAAATTAACATTAGATAAAGAACTTTCAAAATATAGATTAGAAACAAGAAAAAAACGAGAATATAGACCACATATTACACTATGCACAAATGATAATTTAACAAGAACAAAAGAAATAGCAAAGCAAAAGTTTGAGCCATTCGTAGCTAAAATAGAATATTTATGGGTTTATAACTGTGATATGGAACTTATTAAAGAGTATGAACTAAAATCGTAAAAGAAAGGGAAAAAGCAAAATGAAAAGACTGTTAAGAATCAGTTTTAATCAAGCAATATTTTCATTTATACCAGTAATTTCATGGATGTTACTAGGATTAGTACTAGATAAAAATTTAGCAAATGTTTTTACTCTTACATATCCTATTCAGTTTATATGGCAAATGGGGAGATCTATATTTGGAACTGGAGCAAATATAAGCAAAGAAAAAGACAAAGATGAGAATGCAGTTTTGTCTGGAATGACACTTCGGAATAATTATTGGTGCTATTATATTTGGACTAATTGCTCTTAATATAAAAAGTTATATTGAATTTATGAATATGGATTATAACATTTATAAAGAGTTTGCAATATATTCTGTAATTCAGTTATACATACAATTAGTATTTGCATTTGTTATGGAAAAATTGTATTTTGAAGGAAAAGAAAAACTAGCCAATAAATATATGCTCACACTTAATATAATCAATTTTGTTACTCTAATTGGATTAGCATTATTTATAAAGAACAAAACAGTTATTGTAGTAGCAACATTGGTAGCCATTTTCCTTTATACTTTATATGTAACAGTAAAACAATATAGAAAGTTCAAATTGGAAGTACACTTGTTAAGAAATATAAAATATGAATCAGTTTCCATAGCAAGAGATGTATTCTTTTTCTTAACATATCTATTCGGATTTAGTAATGTATTAGAATTTGGAGAAGAATATACTACAGCATTAAATTTCGCAGCATTAGTAACAGATACACAATGGGATTCTTTAGGAGCAGTAGATACAGTAGCAAAAATTGATATAAGTAAAGGAAAGTTCAATTATAAAGAACATAAAAGGAATGCCTATAAATTGTTAGGAGTTCTGATATTTACTAGCTTTTTGATGTTAGTATTTTCATATAGATTTTATGAATTAAATTTAGCGCTTACTTTATTATATCTAAGTGTTGAAGCCGTTAATTTCTTAGTAGAGCCACTATATCAAATAAAAGTATGTTATTTACAATTAGCAGATAAATTTGAAACAAAAGTAACAACAAATAAAATAGCTGCATCTGGAGTAAGGACTTTAGCATCATTTTTAAAAACACCATTTTGCACAGCAATAGGACAAACACTTTCAATGATAGAACAGTTTGTAGTTGTAAATATATTATTTTATAAAGACTTTAAGATAGAAAGTGATGGAAAAGTAGTAAGAAAGGGAGAAAAATATGAACAAAAAATGTAATATAGGAATTGACATTGATAATGTTATATCAAACTTTGATGAAGTTCTATTAAAAGAATTTCAAAAACACGATACAGAATTAAGAAATACAGGAATTATAAATGAAAAAGCATATATCACAAAAGGAATGTTTGACTGGAGCAAAGAAGAACTAGATAGCTTTTATTATGCGAATATAGAAAGAATTGCGAAAAGTTTAAATGTGATTGACAAAGCACCAGAATATATAAGAATGCTAAAAGAAAAAGGCTATGGAATTTATATTATTAGTGGTAGAGATAATGGAGAATATTCAGATGCCTATCAGATGACTGTAAATTGGCTAGAAAGCGAAAAAATAGAATACGACAAGCTAATACTAACCAACAGTAAAAATTCGCTAGAAAAGGCAAAAATATGCCTAGAAAACGATATAAGTATTATGATAGATGATTCAGTAAGAATTTTGACAGAAGCTTATAACAGAGGAATTATATCATTACTTATGGATACACCATATAACAAAATAGAAAGTAGTCTAAAAAGAGTACATAATTGGAAGGAAATTTATGAATTTATAAAGGATTTTCACCAAGAAAAGCTAAAAGTAATATTAGATACAGATACCTATAATGAATGTGATGACCAATTTGCACTTGCCTATATGTTAAAAAGCCAAGATATGTTCAATGTTGAGGCAGTAACAGTAGCACCATATATCAATAAATATTGTACGATACCAGAAGGACAAGAAAATAGTTACAATGAGATATTAAAAATATGCAAATGGTTAGACTTTGATACAACAAATAAAGTATTCAAAGGATCTATGGACTTTATGATTAACGGATATGAACAAGAAAATGATGCAGTAAACAAAATCATTGAAATAGCACTAAAGAATGAAAAAACTTATATTATGGCAATAGGAGCTATTACAAATGTAGCTTTGGCAATTAAAAAAGAGCCAAAGATAATAGAAAGAATAGAAGTAGTATGGCTAGGGCGGACATAGTTTTTTACAAGAAAATAATGTGGAAACCAATTTTAAAGATAGAACGGCTGTTAAAACTGTGTTTGATTCAAAAGTAAAACTAACAGTTGTTCCTGCAAAAAGTGTATCATCTAATTTGATGACATCTATCTATGAATTAGAACACTTCCTAAAAGGAAAAAGTGAATTATGCGATTACTTATGCCAAAGATTCTATAATGATGGCTACCATGGAATACAAGAAAGAAGGGTTATTTGGGATATTAGTGTAATTGCTTATCTAATCGAAAAAAGATGGTTTGAAGTGCAAGAGATAAGCTGTCCTAACATAAAAGAAGATAGTTCTTATGAAATGACAGAGAATAGACACAAAATAACAATGGTAAATTACTTAAATGTAGATAAAATCTATACAGATTTATTTAGGAAGTTGGGGGAATAAGTTTTGAAATTAACAAGTGAAGAAGCAAGAAGGATACTAGAAAAAGCAAGATTAGAAGTAAAGGATGATAAATGGATAGACCATTGTATTTGTGTAGGAAATACAGCAGGAAAAATAGCAAAGGCTTTGAACGAAAAAGGATACAATGTAGATGTTGATAAAACAATAACAACATCAATACAGAATATTATAAAAGAGCAAGAAGAAAATAATGAACTTCTAGCAACAGTTGGGCAAATGAGTCTATGTTTTACAGAAGTAGTTGTTTTTAGTATATTAGCAATTTTAAGTAGTATTATTGG
>JAAVZQ010000104.1 GCA_022791735.1 Clostridia bacterium | reverse complement strand
TTTTTTTATCTTGATTTATAGAATTAGGTATAGTAAAATAAATATGAAAAATTATGAGATTTAACAAAAGAACAAAATATAGGAGGAAACATGTCGGATAACCAAAATAGTATACAAAGTAAACTAGAATATTTAGGTTTAGACCTAAACAATGTACCAGAAATTTTACTTCGAGATATAGATGCAGAAATAAAGCCAGCAAGAAATTATGAAGAAAAAAAGTATAAAGTATATAAATATGTACCAATAAGTAAAGTGAGAATACTTCTTACAAAAGCAAATAGACAAAATTCACTTCAAGAAAAAAGTGCGATGGCATCTCCACTTTACACATATCTTTCTCCAAAGACAGACGAAGAAATGCTTAAACATACAATGCTTTTGAAAATGATAGAAGATATAAAAATTGGTGAAATCAAAAAGATTGAGAAAGAGCAAGAAAAACTAAATAAAGAAATACCATTTAAAGTAAAATATAAAGAAAACTATTTATGGCAAATATATTATTCAGAATATAGCAAAAACTATTATATGATAGCACCAATTGAAGACCTAGATTTATCTTGCCTATTTTACTTAATAAAAGAGCAAATAGAGTATTCAAAAACAGGAATAGAAAAAGAGATATTTGTACCAATAAGTTACTTAGATTATTCAAAAAGATATTTTACAAAAACAGAAGTACAAGATATCGAAAAATATATATGGCAGTTCACAAAAGAATGGCCACTTGTATATGAAGTATACGATAGAGAAGAAAATATGAGTTTTCAAGCTGTTCGGAAATACTGAAGTATATGAAAGAGTAAAAAGTGTATATAAAATAAATATTCATAATGATGAGGAAGCGGTAAGATTTTATAGACTTATAAAAGCACTATTTATACTAGAGACAGAGTTTCCAAATATTTATAAATTCGAAGTAAGAATTGCAGAAAATGGTGGACTAGAATTTTTATATACAGATAATCAAGTAACAAAGACTATAGATTATGAAAATTTAAGTAAATTTATAAAAGAGGAATTTTTAAAAGCAAGGCTTACATCAGAAGAGCAAAATGAAGAGATACTACAAATTTATGAGAAATTAGAAAGCTTAAAAGAAAAGGAGAACGAACTAAAAGAAGAATATAATTTGAGACAAAAACAAGTTACAACATATCTAGAGTGTAAAAAAAGTTTCTTTGGAAAAATAAAATATTTCTTCAAGGGAAAAGGTAAAATTAAAGAAAAAAATGCAGAAATTATACAAGTAAAAAGAAAAAAACAAGGAACAAATAAAGAAGAACTAATATATGATAATAAAGAATATTATACAATTGAAGATTTAATTGGAATTACAAAAATATTAGAGAGAACAAATAGCCAAATAAAGAATACAAACCTAGATATAAAAGCATTAGAAGGCTCAATTGAAAGGCTAGAAAAAAGGATAGTAAATGCAAAAAGCTATATAGAAGAAATAGAAGAACATAAAAAAAGCATATTCGAATTTTGGAAGTTTGTTAATAAAGATAACAATCTTGGATTAAATGCACCAGAAGAAGAACAAGACGAACCAAAAAGACAAATCGAAAAGAAATTTGATTATGATGAAGATATGGAGGACCTTGGAAAGAAGCTAGATAAGCAAAATAGAGATGTTTTAAACAAAGAAGAATGTGATAGTTTATTTATTGCAAATACAGATATATTAAAAGATATAAATATACTAAAAAATGAAGAAAATCCAGACTTTAGTAAGCATATAGAAGAGATAAAGCAAGAAGCATTAGAAGATAGTGTGCTTTTTGCATCAGAAGAATTTAATATCTTTGGAGGAATTACAGAAGACAAAACTAAAGTAAGTACAATAGGAAATACAAAACATAGAGAAATAAAAAAGGATAAATTTAGAATTTTAGAGATAAATAAAAATACACAAAATGAAGAATATATTGAAACCTTAAAAGGAATAACTAATAACCTAGAAAAAGCAATGGATAAAGCAAAATTCAGTACAAAGCTAAACACATATTTTGCAAGTATGAACACATTAAACAATCAAAAATATATAATAACATACATAAATCCAGAAAATGCATTAAAAGTACTAAAAGATGAAGACAAGATTAACCTATATAATATAAAATTAAATGAAAAAACAAAAGCAATAGCACTAACCAATATTGTATATTACGAAAATAGTAACAAAACACTTCCAGTTCGGAATGAACATATCAGATAAAATCATTTTAGATATGGGAAAACTAAAATTAGAACCTAGAAAGCAAAAGCTATTTAGGATAAATCAAGAAATAGATGACATGAAGGTACAAACAAAGATTGTTTGTGTATATGAATATGAGGATGTAGAAGAATAGGAAGGAAGGGCAATGCAAAAAAAGATATTGACAGTAATAATAACAATGCTAATTAGTATACTAGTTGTACTAATTGCATTTGTTATGTATAAGGTTGTAAATAATAATAAAAGCAAAAAAGGAGTAGAAAACATCCTAAGTCAAACAGAAACTAATAATGCTATTATAACAGAATATATAGTTTATGGAACACATCTAAGCTTAAAAGGAGAAATAGAAGTAGAATTTGCAAGTATAAAAAATATAAATCTTGTGATGTGTGGTACAGACGGGAAGGAACAAAAAAGCAAGTTAGACTATAAAGAAGAAAATGGTAAAATAAAATTCCAAACATCAGATATTTTAAATCAAGGTATAAACTTAGAAAAAGTACCAATAAATAACTGGATTATGCTAATAGAAGTAAAAGGAAATAAAGAAACAAAGTATTATTCATTGCAAAACGATACAGAATATGGAGAAATAGTATATTATACAATAACTAAAAATGGAAAAAACAATAAAATAGACATAAATTTTGATACATTTGATACAGATGTAAAAAAACTAGCTTATATGAAGTTAGATGTAAAAAATGCACATCTTCCAAAAAATGTTTATGATATTGTAATAGATCCAGGACATGGCGGATCAGACACAGGTGCAAAATATGGAGGATATGAAGAAGCAGACTTAACAATAGAATATGCAAAAAAGATAAAAAAAGAATTAGAAAAATTAGGACTTAAAATAAAGATTACAAGAGATGGGACAGAGAACAAAGAGAACTTTGGCACACAAACTGTATATGATGAAAAAGGTAGAGTAAATATTGTTCGGAGATGCAAAAGCAAAGTATGTATTTTCAATACACTTAAATAGCATAAAAGATTCAAATTCACTAAGTGGAGTTGAAATATATGCACCACCTAAAGTAGAACTTAATTTAGCAAAAGCCTTTGCAGATAATATTGTGAAATATGCAAAAACTCAATACTCAAACTTAGAAGTAACATATAAACAAAAAGAAGGAGTATATGTTAGAACCTTTAGAGCTTGGGAAATAGAAGGAAATATTAGTGAAGCGGAAGCAGCTGGATATGAGCCATATAATGTGACAAGTGAAACACCATATTTATATATGATTAGAGAAACAGGAGGAATTGCTACAAAAGCTTATGTAGATGGGAGAAATACATCTTATGGAAAAAATAAATACTATAACTCAAATATAGGAGTAGAAGCATATTTATTAGAACTTGGATATATAAATAATGACACTGATTTGGCAAAACTTTTAAATGAACAAGATGACTATGTTAAGGCAATAGTTACAACCATACAAGAGGAATTAAGAGAATAAAAGGAAGGATAGATTTATGGATAATCTTACAAAAGAAAAATTAGAAAAAACAAAGAAAGTAATATATGTAACAGAAATAATGTACTTAGGGAAAAGTTATGCTCAAACAATGAAAATCAAAAAAGATGG
>JAAVZQ010000179.1 GCA_022791735.1 Clostridia bacterium | reverse complement strand
TCCTACGTTTACTGTAAATCCAAATTCCTCTTTTACACGCCTACTTATTTCATAGGCTTTATTAAGAAGAGTATCTTTCATGAGATACCCTGTCATATCTAAAAAACACTCATCTATACTAAATCTCTCTATTTTGTCTGTGTACTCTAATAGCAAATTATATAGTTTATTTGAATAATCTTGATATACCTCATAATCACAAGATGGATAAATTTGCAAATTAGGACATTTTCTTTTAGCAGAATAAATTGTTTCTGCAGTTTTTACTCCACATTTTTTAGCAAGCATACTCTTCGCAAGAACAATACCAGACCTTTTAGTTTCATCTCCACCAATTACTGCTGGCACTTCCCTTATATCTAATGTTTCTCCATTTTTTAACCTTTCTAGTGCTGCCCAACTAAGAAATGCATTATTCACATCTATATGTAATATTTGTCTTTCCATTTGCAATCACCACCAATATAATTATAGAACATCAGTTTGTAATTGTCAAGTAAAATTTAAATTAATTAGTAAATTTTTTTAAATTAATAAGTTACAATTCACAGTTTAAAACCATGAATTGTAACTTGTTAATATTGTAACTTAACTATTTTTATCCCTATAAATCTTTATCATATCCTTTAAACTTGCTTTTGTACCATAATTCAATATTGCATTTGAATATATTTTTATTGATACCTTTGCAATAACGAATATTGTTAAAATAAGTACTCCAATTGAAATCACAATATCAGTTACACTTGCAATTCCCATCATAACTCTAAGTGGCATACAAAATGGCGATGATATTGGGAAAATAGCAGCAAAGCTATTTAGTGCACTTGTTGGGTTCATCATAGTAAAATATGCTAGATAAAAGCCAAGTACCGCAAGTATTGCAACTGGTCCATTTGCAGATTGTACGTCTTCTGGTTTGCTTACAGTTGAACCTGTTAAAGCATATAGTAATGCATATGTAAAGTACCCAAGTATGAAATATACTAAAGTTATTATAAGTAAAAATGGCGTCATATTCTCTAAGCTTATTATTTCATTTAATGCTCCATCTGCTAAAAATAGACTATTGCTTATAACCGCAACTATAATCATTGCCAAAATTTGAAGCAATCCAACAATTCCTATCCCTATAGTTTTTCCCAAAACTATTGTAGATGGCTTTGTCGAAGTTACAAGTGTTTCTATAATTTTTGATGTCTTTTCTGTTGTTATTGAAGCTGATACTTGGTAAGCACAGAAATATACAGCATAAAATAGCACAATAGAGAG
>JAAVZQ010000103.1 GCA_022791735.1 Clostridia bacterium | reverse complement strand
CTTGTATGCTTTGTAACACAATTAGGTGGAGTAGCTAGTGGATTTTGGATAGAACTTAAATTTCCAGACAGCTTAATAAAAATTATAAATTTACAATTTTGTGATAACATAAATCAATATATAGCTTTAGTATTTGCAGTTGTTTTGTACATATATATAGGTACTTTGATATGTAAAGAGAAAAAGGCAAAAAATGAAACTAAGCCAGCTGTTATAGCTATTCGGAATATATATTCGGAATTATAATAGTAGCATTGCTAGTATCACTTGCAATGATGCAAGTGATACTACTAGAAAGATATTTGCTAGTAGTTACAGGACTTTTAGTTTTCTTTATAGCATTTTTTATGTCTAAAGAGAAAAATAAATATATAACAATAGGGATATGTACAATAATTTTAGTAATGACAAGTTTTAACTGTTATTATGCAATAATAGAAAACTATAATTCAAATAATAAAGAAGTAATAGATTTTGCAAAAGAAAACATAAAAGAAGATGACTTATTGATTACAAATAATGAACTTATTGGTTTTGTAATAATGACAAGTTTTAAAGATAATGAAAAAGTTTTTTATGATGAAGATAACTGGCAAGTAGAAAAAGCATATCAAGCATTCGGACCTAACTTAGATGTAATATATGATTTAGAAGATTTGCAAGATTATGTTCGGAAGAATGTGGGTAATGGATAATGGCTTAGTCAAAAAAATACAAGAGTTATATGCGGTAGAAGTATTAGAGCAAAAAGAATTTAATACTGCATATAATAATCAAAAATATATGTTTACATTATTAGAAAAATAGGAGGAAATATGTGGAGTCTTAAAAGTATAAAAGTTTATGCATTTGTAGGACCATCGGGTACAGGCAAGAGTTATAGAGCACAATATGTTGCAAGTGAAAATAACATAAGTTATATAATAGATGATGGCCTTTTTATAAAGGAAAGTGAAGTAATTGCAGGTTCATCTGCAAAAAAAGCACCAACTAAAATAGAAACAGTAAAAAAAGCACTTTTTCAAAGTGAAGATGAAAAAGCAGTTGTTGTAACTGCAATTAAAAAGTATAAACCTGAAAGCATTATGATACTTGGAACTTCTGACAATATGGTACATAAAATTGCAGAGAATTTAGGACTTCCTAAAATATCTAAAATTATACGTATTGATGAAATTGCAACAGAAGAAGAAATACAAACAGCAAGGAGAATACGTGTAACAGAAGGAAAGCATGTTATACCAGTTCCAACTTTTGAGATAAAAAAAGACTTTTCAGGATATATATTAGATCCGCTACAAATTTTTAAATCAAAAGGAATAGGGAAGGATCCATATATTACTGAAAAATCAATTATACGCCCAACTTTTAGCTATATGGGCAATTTTACAATATCAGATTCAGTTTTTAGACAGATAATAGAATATATGGCATATAAGGTACAAGGAATACATAAGCTTGGCAAGATGAGAATTACTAAATATGAAGAAGGTCCAAGCATATATATTGAGGTAATAGTAGAATATGGTGTAAACATATTAAAAACTTTAACGAATTTCAAGGAAAAATGCAAAAAAGAAATAGAAAATTTAACTGCAATGAATATTGTACATATGGATATTGTGGCAAAGGGGATATATGTACCAGAAGAAAAACTAGAAAAATAATAGTATAACATTCACAGCTTTTTATTTAGATGATGTCATCCTGTCGCGGACTTTAAGAAATTCTAGCTGTGAATATTATAGAATTATAAAATGGAGGAATAAAAATGTCATTCATAGTAGCAATAGATGGACCAGCAGGAACTGGAAAAGGAACTGTAACTAAACGAATATCTGAAAGAACAGGACTAATAAACATAGATACAGGAGCAATGTATAGATGTGTTACATTAGAGTGCATTAATAAAGGGGTTTCAGTTGATGAGGAAAGCAAAATAAAACAAGTATTAGAAAATATAGATATAAAACTTATACATGAAGGTGGAAACCAAAAAGTATTTTTAAATGGATTAGATGTATCAAAAGAAATAAGGACAGAGAAAGTAGATAATTTAGTTGCAAAATTTGCCGCACTCAAAATTGTAAGAGATAAACTTACACCAATTCAGCAAAAAATAGGACAAGATAATGATATTGTAATGGAAGGTAGAGATATTGGCACAGTAGTTTTTCCTAATGCAGATATTAAGATATTTCTAGATTGCTCTTTAGAAGAAAGAGCAAAAAGAAGATACAAGCAGAATTTAGGAAAAGGGATAGATACACCTTATGAAGAAGTGCTATCAAGTATAATAGAAAGGCATAAATTAGAAACAGAAAGAGAAATTGCACCATTTGTAAAGCCAAAAGATGCTATATTAGTTGATACTACTAATATGAATATAGAAGAAGTAGTAGATGAAATAGAAAAGATAATAAGGAATGCATGGCACAAATAATTTAACGTTATTATTCACCGCTTAAAATATCGTCTGTCCTGTCACAGGTAATTATTAATAGAACTACCCTACGTGGACTTTAAGTTTATTTTGCTGTGAATAGTAATAATTTAGAATATAGGGGGCAAAAAATGATAAGAGCTTTTATAAAATCTGTACTAAAAATAGTAACTATAATATTATTTAGAGTAAAAGTAGTAGGAAAAGAAAACATAGAAAAAGGAAAAGCCTATTTGGTATGTCCAAACCATATTAGTAATTGGGATCCTCCGACTATGGTAGGTGCATTAAAAAGAAATGATGTATATGTTTTAGCAAAAGAAGAACTTTTTATAAATGGATTTGTAAAATGGTTAGCAAAAAGAACAAAAGTTATACCAGTTAAAAGAGGAAAACATGATACAAGCCTTTTAAAAACTACAACTAAAGTCTTAAAAGAAAATCATATTGTATTGTTATTTCCAGAAGGTACACGTAACGGGATAGAGAAAAAAGGGAAAATACAAAATGGAGCAGTGCTTATGAGCCTTATGTCAGGTGCGGAAATTATACCTGTTGGAATTCAAGCTAAGAAAAAGTATAAAATTTTTTCTAAAGTAAAGATAAATATAGGGAAGCCAATGGACTTTAGTGAGTTTAAAGCTAAAAAAGGAGAGAAAGAAACTCTAGATACATTAAGTAAGAAGGTTATGGATGAGATGATACGCTTGACAAATGAGGAGATTTGATATATAATACATTATTGATTTTCAATAAAAGGAGATAAAAGGATGAACAATAAAAATATTAGAAATATAGCAATAATTGCACACGTTGACCATGGAAAAACTACAATTGTAGATGAACTTTTAAAACAAAGTCATGTTTTTAGGGATAATGAACAAGTCGCAGAAAGAGTTATGGATTCAAATGATTTAGAAAAAGAAAGAGGAATTACAATTCTTTCTAAAAATACATCAGTAATGTATAATGATATAAAAATAAATATAGTAGATACACCAGGACACGCTGATTTTGGAGGAGAAGTAGAAAGAGTTTTAAAAACAGTTGATGGAGTTTTACTTTTAGTAGATGCTTTTGAAGGAACAATGCCTCAAACAAGAGAAGTGTTAAAAAAATCATTAGCATTAAACTTAAAACCAATTGTTGTTATAAATAAAATAGATAGACCAGGTTCTAATCCAGCAAAAGTTGTTGATGAAGTATTAGAACTATTTATAGAGTTAGATGCAAATGATGAGCAACTAGATTTTCCGGTTGTATATGCGTCAGGAAAACAAGGTATTGCAAAATTAAAAATGAGTGACGCTGATGGCAATATGGAAGTATTATTTAAAACAATAATAGATAATATAAATCCGCCAGCATGTGATGAAGAAGGACCAATGCAAATGCTTGTATCTAATATAGATTATGATGATTATGTTGGAAGAATAGCAGTAGGAAGACTAGAACGTGGTGTTATTAGAACAGGTATGCAAGTTGCAGTATGCAAAAAAGATGGAAAAACTACAAATGGAAAAATTGCAAAAGTATATACACATGTGGGATTAGAAAAAGTTGAAGTAGAAGAAGCAAAAGCAGGAGACATAATTGAATTTGCAGGTATTTCTGATATTAATATTGGAGAAACAATTTGTGATACAGAGCATATTGAAAAAATAGATTTTGTTGATATAGATGAGCCAACTGTTACAATGACATTTAGTGTAAACAATGGTCCACTTGCAGGAAGAGAAGGAGAATTTGTAACATCAAGACATATAAGAGATAGACTATTTAAAGAACTTGAAAGAAATGTAAGCTTAAGAGTTACAGAAACTGCTGCTCCAGATAGCTTTGAAGTTGCAGGACGCCGGAGAATTACATTTATCAGTATTAATAGAAACAATGAGAAGAGAAGGATTTGAATTATTAGTTTCACGTCCAAAAGTTATAATTAAAGAAATAAATGGTGTAAAATGTGAACCAATAGAAAGATTAGTTGTAAATGTTCCAGATGAATTTGTTGGAAATGTTATTGAAAAGCTAGGAAAAAGAAAAGCAGAAATGACAAATATGGAACCAGCAGAAGATGGTCACACAAAAATAGAATTTAGAATACCTGCAAGAGGATTAATTGGCTATCGTTCAGAATTCATGACAGACACTAAAGGAAATGGAACAATGAACCATATATTTGATACTTATGAGCCATATAAAGGAGAAATAACAGCAAGAAGTAGAGGAACAATAGTTGCATTTGAAAGTGGAAAAGCTGTAACTTATGGTCTATACAATGCACAAGATAAAGGAGAACTATTTATTGGACCAGGTGTAGAAGTTTATGAAGGTATGATAGTAGGGCTAAATTCAAGAGGAGAAGATTTAGCAATAAATGTATGTAAAGAAAAACATTTAACAAACACTAGAGCTTCTGGTTCTGATGATGCTTTACGTCTAGTACCACCAATTCAAATGTCACTAGAAAAAGCAATAGAATTTATCCAAGATGATGAACTTGTAGAAGTTACACCACAAAACTTACGTCTTAGAAAAAAGATATTGGATTCAAAGGAAAGAGAAAGAGCAAACAGAAATAAATAAAAAATTTCGAAGATAATCAGCATCTTGCGTTGTTATTTTAACTTAGAAAATCCTCAACGTGCATGAGCACACCTCCGGTATTTCTAAGTTAAAATGCCTAGCAATATACTAATTCTTTTCGAAATTTATGTGATACATATTTTAGCGAGGATTTTTATCCTTGCTAATTTTTAAGGAGTAAAACAATGAATAATACAAAATTTCAAGAAATAAAGCAAAAAGCCCTAGACGAGCACATACCAATAATCATGGATGAGACACTAGAAGTACTAGAAAAAAGATTAAAAGATATGCATATAGAGAACATATTAGAAATAGGTACAGCAGTACGGATATTCAGCAATATGTTTTTCAAAATTTTTAACTGATAACCGGTCAAATAGATACAATAGAAAGAGATGAAGAAAGAGCAAAAACAGCAATTCAAAATATCCAAGACATGAAGTTAGACAAAAAGATAAATGTATTCATTCGGAGATGCAGTGGAAATACTTCCAAGCTTTGATAAAAAATATGACATGATATTTATAGATGCAGCAAAAGGCAAATATCCATTTTTCTTAAATGAAGCAATTCGTATGTCAAAACCAGGTACATTAATTATTGCAGACAATATTTTATATAAAGGATATGTAATGAGTGACTACAACAAGCATAAACAACGTACAGCCGTTAGAAACTTAAGAGAATATATACATATAGCTTTAGAAAATCCGAGCCTTGAGAGCGAAATTTTAGAAGTTGGGGATGGACTTTGTATAAGCAAAGTTATTTGAAAGGAATGATATAATTATGGAAATGAATATACAAGAAATATTTAAACAAAATCTTGAATATATAAGTCAAATTGAGATAGAACCTGAAATAATAGATAAACAATTTGTAAAAACTAATACTAGATTTTATTTAAAAGTAGGGGATATAGACTGCCCAACTGGTAAAATAGCAGTTGCTGATCCTTTATGCCATTTAGCAGGTAGGGACTATTTTATTTTAACAGAAGCAATACCTAAGGGAAAATATCCAGTAGAAGTTGCAATATGTAGAAATGAATATGTTGGAATTCGTATGTGTACAGCAAGGCTAAAAATTAAAAATACAAAAGCTATAAAATATATTTGTGCAAAAGCAGAAGAAAGTAAATATTCAGGCTTTTCAGTTGACGCAGGTATGATGTGTTTTTGTGATGCACAAGTAGCAAAAGAATATATAGAATTCATAGATGATTGGTATACTAAAAATCCTAATAAAAACCATTATGATGACTATTTCGAACAATTTTTTAAAGATAGTGAACTTAAATTGCCACAATATCAAAGAGAAGGTGGAGATTTTATAGAATGGACTAATCCAACTAGCAAAAATAAAATGGTAATGATAGCTAGTGGGTTTGGAGATGGATTTTATCAAAGTTATTGGGGATATGATGAAAAAAATGAAATTTGTGAATTAATCGTGCCAATGGTTAATCCAGAATTATATGATAAATAAAGAACAAAGCGCCTCGGCGCTCTTTGTTCTGCCCGATCTAAGTTTCGAGCCTAAAGGCGAGAAATCTTAGAGGGCAAGCGTTTAGCCATTTTAATTTACTAGGAAAGTTAGTGCTTTCCTAGTAAATTAAAAAGTGCTAATTTGATTTTCAAATTAACACTTTTTTGTGAACTTCACCTAAAGCCTTAGTTGTGCGGATAGATTAGGTTCTTATTTATGCTCCGATATGCAAATACCCAATAGACGAAGCAAGTGTATCAATGCAAAGAAGTACTATAAGAGAATTTATAACAATTTTTTGTACCTTTAAAGGTATTTTAACTAAAGCTTTTCCAAGTAGTTTAGTCACAAGAGGATGAATTAGATTTATAAAAATTAAAGCACCGTATCCCCCAAAGAATACTAAAACTTAAAGTTACTCGTCCATTTAGATTTAAAAACTGACCTGTATAATCCCACCATCTACAAGCAAATAAGGCTTGCAAAAAGAAGTCAGTTATATATTCAAAAATAGTAAATACAATTGCTGCACCAAAAAATAATTTAATAGGCTTTTTTTTGTAATTATGAAAGAATAAAATTAAAATGATTGCGCCATAGCCATAGATAGGGCAAATAGGACCAAATAGGAAACCTCTTTTTACAAACTCATGAGTATATATAACACAAAAAATTTCTTCTCCAATCCATCCAATAAAAGCATATATCATAAAATATATTGCCATTTTTTGAAATTTAGATAATGGCTTAGTTTCATTAACTTCTTTCTCCATATATCCCCCTACAATTCAAACAATGTAATAATAATATCAAATTTTTTGAAAAAAGTAAATAGTTTAGACTATTGAATTTTTCGACATTATGTAATATAATAAATCCGAAAATAATTAGCAAGAGAGGAAAATATATAAAATGAAAAAAATAGAGTTACTTGCCCCAGCGGGATCATTTGAAAAGGCAAAAATAGCATTTCTTTATGGAGCAGATGCGGTATATTGTGGAACCGCTTCACTCTCACTTAGGAGTAGAGCAGAGGTAGAGGATAATGATTTAGAAAATACAATAATATATGCACATAGTATAGGGAAAAAAGTATATGCAGCAATAAATATATATGCTTTTGATGAAAGTTATGAAGAAATAAAAAAACAAGCAAGAATGCTAAACAATATAAAAGTAGATGGCATAATATTATCAGATGGTGGGGTACTAGAAATAGTAAAACAAGAAGCACCAGATGTAGATATACATATAAGTACACAAGCAAATGTAGTAAGCTCGCATTCCGCTTCTTTTTGGGCACATAATGGAGCAAAAAGAGTAATCCTTGCAAGAGAACTAAACAAAGAGCAAATAAAAGATATAATCCAAAATACACCAAAAGATTTTGAAACAGAAATGTTTATACATGGAGCACTCTGCTTTGGTTATTCAGGAAGGTGTTTTTTAAGTGACTTTTTAGCATCACGTAGCGCAAACTTAGGAGATTGCGCACAAAGTTGTAGATGGGCATATAATTTATATGCAGAAGAAAAAAACAACCCAGGTAATATGATGCCAATTGAATATGATGAAAAAGGTACATATATATTTTCTTCAAAAGACCTATGCCTTTTAAAAGAAATACCAGAAATAATTGAAATGGGTGTAGATAGCTTAAAAATAGAAGGAAGGCTTAAAACAGAGTATTACTTAGCAAGTGTAGTAAATGCGTATAGAACTGCAATAGATGACTATATGGCATCTCCTAAAGAATATGATTATACAAAATACTTAAATGAAATAGAAAAAGTAAAAACAAGAAGTCTGACAACATTTTACTTTAATGACAGAAATAATAAAGATTTCCAAGAATTTGAAGGAAAGCAATATAATCCAAACTATGAATTTGGTGGAAAAGTTGTAGAATTTAATGAAGATAAATCTATAATAGAAATAAAGAATAAGCTATTTGTAGGAGACGAATTAGAAATAATAATTCCAAACAAGATAGAAGTATATAAATTCAAAATAGAAAAACTATGGGATGCAGAAACAGACGAGGAGATAGAGAGCGTAAGTCCTCGGTAAAAAAGGTCAACTTGTAAAAATGCATCTGCCTACAAAATGCGAAAAAAATTGGATAATAAGAAGGAAGAAATAGAAACAATTGCAATTCACAGCTTTAAGTCTCGTCTGTCCTGCCATGGGTGTTATATATAACACCCTGTGCGGACTTTTAGATTAATTGGCTGTGAATTGTATCAAAGGTTTATGATGTTATTCTAAGTCTATCTCCTGCGTAGATTAAATTAATATTCTTAATATCATTTAATTTTGCAATACTTTCCACAGTAACACCAAACTCTCTTGCAATAGATGTTAAAGTATCTCCACGTTTTATTGTATAGATTATATGATTTATATCAAAAGTCGTTGAAGTTATTTCATTAAAATCTCTTGTAGTGTCAATCTTTAAAATCTCGCCGAGGGAATATTAAATTAGGATTTCTAATATTATTTAAACCAGCGATTTCATTTACAGTAGTACCATACTTAAACGCAATTCCACTCAAAGTATTTCCCCTTTTTACAGTATAAGTTTCAATCCTATTCACAGTATTTTCAGGAGTATTAATTCCATCTTGATTAGACAAAAATATATCTTTTGTAAATTTATTCCTATCCACTCTAGGATTAATTCCATTTATTCTACCTGAATTCGTATATTGAAAACCGTACCCAACTTTCCCAGTTTATATTTTCTGTTGGAGAAGAAACACCATATTCTGCAATCCATAAAGGATAACTTGACGCAAGTTCTTTGTCAAAAGTATTTCTAGCATTATATGCATCACTATATATAATCATAGATTTACCAGTAAGCTCTTGAACTTTAGTTAAAAACGCTCTAGAAATAGCATTTATTTCTTCTTTATTCAGATTACCAAAATTCTCAAAATCCATAGCAAGCTTACAATTTGGAGAAGTACCAGAAATTACAGAAGAAAAATATTCCGCTTCCCTTATAGCTTCCGCTTCTGACCTTGCAACTACATAATGATAAAAACCGATATTTAATCCATTAGCTTTTGCATTATCATAATTAGTTCTAAAATATGGATCAACAATATTTGAACCCTGACTAGACTTAATATATACAATCTCAATGCCAGAAGCTTTAACTTCTGCATAATTTATATACCCCTGCCAATGGCTCACATCAATTCCTTCATACAAAACATCATAATTAGACATTGCAGAAACTTTAGGAGTAGGGAGGAATAATGCAAAACTCATAATAGTTATAGCATTAATAAAGTACAAAATTTTTTTTAGCATAAATCTTCACCAAATTCCTTCCTTAGCTTACATATTGCTTTAGTTTCAATTCTAGATACATAGCTACGACTAATGCCAAGCATACTTGCAATTTCGTTTTGTGTTTTTGGAGCTTTGCCATTTAAGCCAAAACGCATTTCTAATATTGACTGTTCTCTTGATTTTAAAACTTCCTTCATCTTTTCAAATAACTTTTTGGTTTTAAGTTTTAAGTCGATTTCCTCTTCGATGCTTCTATCATCGTTTTCTAGAATTTCAAGCAAAGTTATCTCATTATCATCTTTATCCTTGCCAATTGGCTCATTTAAATAAACCTCAGCTTTAACCTTTTTAGAAGTCCTTAAAAACATCAGAATTTCATTTTCTATACATCTTGCAACATAAGTTGCAAGCCTAATATTTTTATCCATATTAAAGCTATTTATTCCTTTAATTAAGCCGAATTGTACCAATTGAAATTAAATCATCTTGATCTACATTAGTAGAGGAGTATTTTTTAGCAACATGAGCAACAAGTCTTAAATTTCTTTCAATCAAAACATTTCTAGCTTCTTCATCACCAGTTTTTAATCTTTCTAAAAATATCCTTTCTTCTTCAGAACTTAAAGGTTCTGGAAAAAGATTAGAACTTTGAATATATCCGGACAGTAAACATGGCAGATTTTAAGAAGAATAGAAATCCGGAAAGAGTAATGCTTGCTATCATTTATGTACCTCCAATTTTTTTGCATTTATACACAAAGTATATGTGCAAGATTTTGGTTTTGTGCCTGACCGAAATTTTTTATAGATAAAAGGCTAATTTATTTCTTGCAAAACCTCAAAAAAATTGATATAATCCGTTTGATAAAGTATTCTGGAGGAAATATGTTTAAAAAAATAAAAAATTATTTTAATGATTGGAATTTATTTGAAAAATTATATTTATCTATTGGAATATTAATAGGAATTTCATCTTCAATAATATTTCATGGAACTATAATAGACGTTTTATATACAATTACATACTTAACAACTGCATTATTGATGTCAAAAGGTAAAGTAGAGTGTTATTTTATTGGATTTGTAAGTGTATTTTTCTATGGCATAGTATCATACAATCAAGGTTATTATGGGGAACTACTTATTACAATATTTTTAACTTTCCCTATAATGATTATAGGAATAATAAGTTGGTTAAGACATCAGGATAAAGAAGATGATGTTGTAATTATTAGTTCTTTACCTAAAAAAGAAATAATTTTGGCATTTTCTTCTCAATTAGTGTTATATTGGATTTACTTTTTTATATTAAAACTATTTAATACTGATTTATTAATTATTAGTAGCTTATCAGTCGTAACTAGTGTTTTGGCAAGTTATTTTGAAGCAAGAAGAAGTGAATTAAGCTTATTTTGTTATAGTTGAAAGTACGGTTTGTGATAATTTAATTCACATATATTAAACAAAGAAATGGAGAAAGATATGAACCAAAAATGTAATATAGGAATTGACATAGATAATGTTATATCAAATTTTGATGAGATTTTATTAAAAGAATTTCTAAAAGCTTAAAAACGCTTGATAAAGCACAAGAATATATAAAAAAGCTAAAAGAAGAAGGATATGGAATTTATATTATTACTGGTAGAGACAATGGTGAATATAGAGATGCCTATCAGATGACTGTAAATTGGCTAGAAAGCGAAAAAATAGAATATGATAAGTTAATACTAACCAACAGTAAAAATCCGCTAGAAAAAGCAAAAAATTGCTTAGAAAACGATATAAGCATTATGATAGATGATTCTGTAAGAACTTTAATGGAAGCACATAATCGAGGAATTATAACATTACTTATGGATACTCAATACAATAGAATAGAGAAGAATTTAAAAAGAGTGCATAATTGGAAAGAAATATATGAATTTATAAAAGGTTTTCATAGAGAAAAACTAAATGTAATATTAGACACAGATACATATAACGAATGTGATGACCAATTTGCACTTAGCTATATGCTAAAAAGCCAAGATATATTTAATGTTGAGGCAATAACAGTAGCACCATATATTAATAAACATTGTACTATTCCAGAAGGCCAAGAGAATAGTTACAATGAAATATTAAAAATATGTAAATGGCTAGAATTTGAAACAGATAACAAAGTATTCAAAGGTGCTATGGATTTTATGATAAATGGATATAGCGAAGATAATGATGCAGTAAATAAAATCATTGAAATAGCACTAAAAAATGAAAAAACTTACATTATGGCAATAGGAGCTATCACAAATGTAGCTTTAGCAATAAAAAAAGAGCCAAAAATAATAGATAAAACCCACGTAGTATGGCTTGGTGGACATAGTTTTTTACAAGGACATAATATAGAAACTAATTTCAAAGATAGAATTGCTGTTAAAACTGTGTTTGATTCAAAAGTAAAATTAACAGTTATTCCCGCAAAAAGTGTATCATCTAATTTGACAACGTCAATATATGAATTAGAACACTTCTTAAAAGGAAAAAGTGAACTATGTGACTATCTATGTCAAAAGTTTTATAACGATGGCTACCATGGAATACAAGAAAGAAGAGTTATTTGGGATATTAGTGTAATTGCTTATCTAATCGAGAAAAGATGGTTTGAAAGTAAAGAAATTAGTTGTCCTAATATCAAAGAAGATAGTTCTTATGAAATAACAGAGAATAGACACAAAATAACAATGGTAAATTACTTAGATGTCGATAAAATATACACAGATTTATTTAGGAAATTGGGAGGATAAATTATGAAACTAACAAGTGAAGAAGCGAGGAAAATACTAGAAAAAGTGAGACTAGATACAAAAGATGATAAATATGACTTATTTCCAGAGATAAAGGAAAATTTGTAAAATAAATTGGAGAAACAAATGAAAGAATATTTTTACAAAAAAGAATACAAATATATGTATTTAAGTGTATTTTTGTATAGTTTTGCAAATGCACTAAGCGAAACATTTGGAACAGTCATGCTATACAAAGCAGGTTTGCCTATATATTTAATTTTATTAATATATGGTATAAGATTTCTTATTATGGGACTTATAACACCATTGTTTGTAACAATATCAAGTAAAATAGGTATTGCAAAATGTATGTTAATTTCAAACTTATTTAATATTATATATACTTATTTTATATTAGTTAATCAAAATTTATTGGCAAATATTGTTATATTTGTAATAGCAATGGGATTAAATGGATTATCAAATCCATCATCTGACGCATTATCTAGTAAATATGTAGAAAATGAGCATAGAGGAAGATTCAATAGTCTATATAATATAAGTAAAATAGTAGGAACAGTTCTAGCAAGTTGCTTTGTAGCTTGGGGAGTTATAAGCAATAATACATTTATTTTATTTATTATACTTACACTTTTCTTCTTATTACAATATTTTGCAATATTACAAATAGATTATAAACCGGAAAAGAAATCAAGTGCATTCAAAGCAAGTATAAAATATTTAATACATAGCAAAAGTAAATATAAGACCATATATGCATTAAGGACTAATCATATAATAGAAAGACAATTTGTTCCTTTATATTTATATTTATTGTTACAAGACTTTAAAGCATTTTCAGTAGTTACTATAGTATCGTTACTGTTTCAAGTTGTAACTATTATCTTAATAGGAAAATATACTGATAAAAATATTAAAAGTTCAAATAATTTAGTAACATTGATAAAAGCTAGTATTACATTGATATATCTATTTGTAAAAGACAAATTTGTAATATCTATCAATAAAACGGTTAGTGATAATATCTCAAAAGTTTATGAAACATCAATTCAAACATCAATACAAAATATTATTATAAAATCAAAAGAAGATAATAATCTGTTAGCAACAGTTGGACAAATGAGTTTATGTTTTACAGAGGTAGTTATATTTGCTATACTTGCACTTTTAAGTAGCTTTATTGGAGAAAAGGTATTTATGATAATTTTTGGATTATCAATTATATCAACTCTTTGGATTAATTATGATATAAAAAGGGAGAGTGCTAATAAATGCGAATAGGTATAGATATTGATGACACACTAACTGACATAAATGAGGAACTAGAAAATGCAGCACTGGAATATGCCACTAGATTAGGCAAAAATCATGTAAAAGGCACAACTAATCTAGTAGATAAAAACGATGGAAATATTTATCAAGTGAGATATGGATTTACTTATGATGAACTTAAATATTTCTTAAAAGATATCCAAGAAAGTATCACCAATAAAGCAATTCCACGAGAAAATGCAAAAGAAACAATAAGCAAATTAAGAAAAGCAGGAAATGAAATATACATTGTGACTGCAAGAGATTTGGAATTCTATTTATAGATATATATTTGACTATCTGCATTCTTTATGATTTTTCAAATAGGACTAGCTTATTATTTGATTTATTTAAGAAAGAACAAAAAAGACACAGTAGAAGTTAAATAAAACTGTAGATAGAATAGAAAATAGGAGATGAATTGAACAATGAAATATGTAGAAAGTAAAGATGAAAATATACAATATACCAAAAGGCCTGGGGCTTATGCAATTATTATAAATGATAATCAAGAAGAAGTTGGAATTGTAACAGATGGAAAGGATTATTTCTATTTAGGTGGAGGCATAGAAGAAGGAGAAACCGAATTAGATGCCTTGAAAAGAGAACTAATCGAAGAAGCCGGATATACCTTAAAAAATATAAGAAAATTTGATGAAGTAGGTTCTTACATATATGCAGAAAGTAAAGGCTATATCGAAGTAATAGCTTATGTCTATCTTGCAGAATTTGATAAAAAAATAGCAGAGCCTATTGAGAAAGACCATACTATACTTTGGGTAAAACCAGAAGAATATATAAACAAAATGTGTAGAGAATGGCAAACATATATTATGGAAAGATTTATAGAAAAAAGAAAACAAGGAGAACTAGAGAGTTTAGTACCATTAGAAATAACGAATAAAAAT
>JAAVZQ010000178.1 GCA_022791735.1 Clostridia bacterium | reverse complement strand
GCCATAAAGGTCAATACCATAGTCAGAGGTTTCATGAGCGCCAGTTAAATATATAATGCTTTCAGTCCTGCTTAATTTTTCTACCTCAGACAGAATATTTTCCATGGGCTTACTTGTGTACTTATCTTCAATCAGGGAATATACGCAGTATGAGCATTTCCTTAAACAACCATTTGATATGATGACTATGTTTTGATGCATGGTATGTACTTCTTGCGGGCTTGTACTACTTGGCAAAATAGCTAACATAGCAGAAACTTCTTCAAGACTTTTAACTTCCAAATTTGGAATAGCCTCAAGTTCAGTTTTGTTTAGCTTAGCCAAACACCCAGTAGCGATAACTGTACTGTCAGGTTTTGCGTTTTGCAAAATCTCTGCAATCACAAACATGCTACTGTGCTTTTTAAGTCCAAAAGCACATGTCATAATTACTATGACATCAGCAAGTTTGTAATCGGAAACCCACTCATGATTTTTATGAGTTTCCATCAAAGAATTTGCCCGGTCGATGTCCATATGCATATCACTGCATAGGACTAAGGATATTTTCATAATGTTCTCCTTTCTTTTTAATCAATTTACTTTTCAATGTGCGTTGTTAAATTAAATTAGAAACAAGTAGTTTAAACTATCTAAGTCAAATAAACTTGTATAATAGCTAAACTATTGCACTAAATTAAAATAATCGAAAATATTATATCACAAAAGAGAATATTTCGCAAGTATTATGTAAATTGGAAGCGGTCAATTAAAATTTTACTATTACTATATAGACTTTTTTTATTTTTATGTGATATAATACAATATATTTTATTTAATTAGCATATTTTTTAATATGTTATATTTAGATAAAGGGGAGGTGAGTGATATTATGATAAGTGATGAAGAATATGCAAAAAAAGTAAAAAATCTACTTATACTATGTATTTTAGGTACAGTTTTAGGTGTCGTTGGAATTTTGCTTGTAGATGCAGGGAAATATGTTAATATTAAGATTGGTATGGCTATAATAGATGGTATCATACTTGTAGCATTACTTGTTCTAGCTTATATTTTTTCTAAAAAGAAGATGCTCGCAGGTCCAATTTTAGGTATTATCTTAGGAGCTATAGATATACTACATCTTTCTGTATATGGTATTATAGTAGGTAT
>JAAVZQ010000102.1 GCA_022791735.1 Clostridia bacterium | reverse complement strand
TAATGTCGCCATCAACTTGTAATAGGTTATTTCCAATACTATTTTTATCAAATTTACTCATAAAATTCTCCTAAAATTAAATATAAATATAGAATAACAGAAATATAACGTCTTGACATTATACGTTTGAAACGCTATAATATGTATTATGACGTTTCAAACGTAACAATATACATAAGAAAGAAGGAGAAAAACAATGAGAAATATAGGAGAGAAGCGGAATAACGCTAGTAGCATTGATAATCACAATCATAATATTGATATTACTTGCAGCAATATCAATAAATGGCTTGTTTAAGGCAAAAATAATAGACACAGCGACAGATGCAGTGATAAAGTATGAGCAAGAACAGTATAGGGAAAAAGATATGTTAGATGATTTAGATAATACGATAAAAGATGCATTAATAGCATTAGGAGGAAATAGACCACCAATATTTCTAGAAGAAGCACATGCAATAGATATAACAAGAACATCAATGAAAATAACTGCTACTGCAGTAGATGAAGATAAGGATTCAGATGGCAACCCAGATACATTAACATATATATTTTACTTTGGTACATCAGAGGATAATTTAGTAAAAGAAGGTAGTAGTATAGACACGCCAGCAGTATTTTTAAAAGAAGGATTAACCAATGGGGTGAAATATTATTATAGAATAGACGTAACAGATGGAAAATCAGAACCAGTAAAAGGAACCGTTGGAAGTGCAGTGACTACTGAAAATAGTATACCAAGTGTAGGAACACCAGTAGTAACAAGAGTAGCAAATTCAACAGATAAATTAACAATAGCAGTAGTAGCAACAGATACAGATGATGAAGATTTAGAGTATACATTTTATAGAGGAACATCAAGTGAAAATATAACAGACAAAGTAGGAGGAACAATACAAGGGAAATCAGGAAATACAGTAACATTTACAGATACAGATTTAACAATGGCACAGACGTATTATTATAAAGTGAAAGTATCAGATGGCACAGAAAATGCTATATCAGCAAATTACGGAAGTGAAAGAACATGGTGTTTGGGTGTACTATGCGAGAATAGTACTGAAGAATTAATTCTTTGTACTAAATGTGGAAAGAACACTCGGTGGTTCTGAGTTATGCTCTAACTGCTGGGGCAATTCAAGCAAGTACTGTTCGGCTTGCAAAGGGGCTGGTGGTACGAGATGCTCAGAATATTTGATGGTGAATTCAGTTCGGCTCGAGGATTGAAGAATCCCGAGAAGCTACTTGTAGAATTGTTAGCTGTTCCAGAAAGACTTGGGGAACCTATGAGATTAAAGCAAAATGCCCTTTACATGATGGGTACGTTACAAGTCGTTATTATTACTGTGGGATACACACAGTTTCTCATAATGAAACGTGTTGTTTGAAAACTATCTGTCAAGCTATTAATCCTTGTACTTCTTGCTACGGATTCAATACTAATATTGCATGTCCTAAATGCGGACATGCAGGAGTAGTTCCTTGCTCATCTTGTAATGGCAAGTCTCTTGGAACTTACTGGACACGTTGTGTGGACCATAACGTGGAACGTGAACACTGGACTTGTACAGATAGTATTCATAACGGTTTATATGATGCTTCTTTACATTGAGAAATAAAAAGCTGACGTAAAACAGCTTCTGGTGCATAACCAAATTTTTCAAGTTATTTAGCATATCAGTATGTGTTGTATTGTGCAATATGTGGAGTGAAGCCAAACGAAAGTGAGATTTTGTATTGATTTTACAATATATCCTGTGTTAAAATAAATATATGAAAATAGCATAAGGAGGAAATTTGTGAAAGAGACAATAGATAAAATAAAAGAGATAATCATAGAAGAACTAAATTGTGAAGCAATAGTTTTATTCGGCAGTTATTCAAGGAACACACAAAATGAAGAAAGTGATATAGATATTGCATTTAAAAGTAAGAGAGAAATAAGCAAAAAAGAAATATTTTATTTAAAGCAAGAATTGGAAGAAGTAGCAAAAAAAGAAATAGATTTAATAAATTTGGATGATATAGGTGATGCATTTAGGTACGAGATACTAATAAATGGAAATACTTTATATTGTGAAAATGAATTAAAATTTGAATTATACAAGTTAGATATGTATAGAGAGTTTTTAGAGCTTAATGAAGGTAGAATGTCAATTATTGAAAGAATAAAAAAAGGAGATACTATATATGGAGAATAAAGCTGTTATATTAAACAAGTACGAAAGTATAGAAAGATGTATAAATAGAATAAATGAAGAATATGAAGGAGATTTTGAAAATCTATATAATTATAGTAAATTAGATTCAATAGTATTAAATTTACAAAGAGCATGCGAATTAGTTATAGATATAGCAATGTATATTGTATCAACAGAAAAGTTAGGGATACCACAAACAAAAAAAGAAGCATTTGAAATATTATTTAAAAATAATTATATAGATGAGAATACTTTACAGAGAATGAAAGGAATGATAGGCTTTAGAAATATTGCTATACATGATTATAAACAAATAGATGAAGAGATATTAAAAGATGTAATTGAAAAGCATTTAAAAGACTTGTTAGAATTTGCAAGAAGCATGCTAAAATAATTTAAAGAAAAATTACAAACATATATAAAGACATGTATGTTTTATAGTATTTTTGGTATAATTGCAAGATTGCTATAAGGGTGTACATGTTTTTTGTTTATCTGAAAAGAAGATGTTAAATTTATAAAAATAAAAAGCATTAGTAGAAAATAAAAAAGATATTAGATTAATGAAAATTTAATATCTTTTTTTCTTGTAAATTTTCAAAAAATAATATATAATAGCATAGTAACAGAAAATATGTTTTGGAAAAGAATAAAGCAACCCGCTTGTATGCCTAATCAAAAGCACAATTCTTTTTCAATTAGAATTGCGTTTTAAGAAAGGAATGTAATTAAATATGGAAATAGATTTAGATAGAAATATTCAATATGTTAAGGGGGTTGGAGAGGCAAGGGCGAAGGCTCTTAATAGACTTGGCATATATACATTAGAAGATTTAATTACATATTACCCAAGAGAATATAATGATAGAACTAGAATTACTGCTCTAGAGAACGTAAAAGACCGGAGAGGAAGTTTTAATTAAAGCAAGAGTTGTTAATAGGCTTCAAGTTTTAAATGCTAGAAGAGGCAATATGACGGTGTGTAAGGTTATTGTAAGTGACCGGAACGGATGTGTGTATGGTTACATGGTATAACCAGCCTTATTTAAAAGAGCAATTAAAAAGTGGGCTAGAATATAGTTTTTATGGAAAAATAAGCAAAAAAGGTGGACAAATTGAGATGAATTCACCTGTTTTTGATAAAAAAGGTGAAAAGAAGAATACACGGAAAGATAATACCTATTTATCCACTTACATATGGAGTATCTCAAAATCAAATAAGAAAAATTATTGAAAATGGACTAACTCTAGTGCAAGAAGGGCTAGAAGAAACATTACCAACATATATATTAGATAAATATGGTCTTATGGATATAAATCTAGCAATAAATAAAATACATTTTCCAAAAGACTTTGAAGAATTTGAGAGAGCTAGATATAGGTTTGCTTTTGAAGAACTTCTTACGATGCAATTATTGTTATTAAATCTTAAAAATAAGTGTATGGAAAAGCAAACAGGCATACAATTTGATAAAAATGTAAAAATGTCTGATGTAATAAATGAACTTCCATTTAAGTTAACAGGTGCACAGCTAAGAGCTTTAGAAGATATTGATAGAGATATGGAATCTGATAGAGTTATGAATAGACTTCTTCAAGGAGATGTTGGTTCAGGTAAAACAGTTGTTGCAATAATTGCAGCATACAAGGCTGTAAAATCAGGATATCAAATGGCTATTATGGCACCTACATCTATACTTGCAAGTCAACATTTAGAAAGCTTTAAGGAGATTTTGGAGAAATTCGGAATAAGATGTGAGCTTTTAATAAGTAATATTTCAGCTAAAAAGAAAAAAGAGATTATAGAACAAATAGAGAATGGAGAAATTGATGTTGTAATTGGTACTCATTCAATTCTTCAAGACAATGTAAAGTTTAAAAATCTAGGGCTTGTTATTACAGACGAACAACATAGATTTGGAGTAAATCAAAGAAGTACAATAGGTGCAAAAGGGAAAAATGTAGACAAGCTTGTAATGACTGCAACACCAATTCCTAGAACACTGGCACTTATACTATATGGGGATTTGGATATATCTATAATAGATGAACTTCCACCAAATAGGAAGAAAATTGAAACATTTGCAGTTGGGCTTTCTATGGAAGATAGGGTGAATGAGTTTATAAAAAAACAAATAGGACAAGGTAGACAAGCATATATTGTATGCCCTCTTGTAGAAGAAAGTGAAGAGGTAGAAGCAAAGTCTGTTTTAGAACTTTTTGAAAAATATCAGACTGAAGTTTTTGCTGATTATAGAGTAGCATATATTCATGGAAAACTTAAGCAAAAGGAAAAAGAAGAAATCATGGAAGATTTCAAAAATGGTAATATTGATATTTTGATTTCAACAACTGTTATTGAGGTAGGTGTAAATGTGCCAAATGCAAGTGTAATGGTTATACAAAATGCTGAAAGATTTGGACTAGCAGCACTACACCAATTAAGAGGTAGAGTTGGTAGAGGAGAATATAAGTCTTACTGTATTTTAAAATTTAAAGGTAGGTCAGAAAATATACGTGAAAGAATGAAAGTTATGCAAGATACAAACGATGGGTTTGTTATTTCTGAAAAAGACCTAGAACTAAGAGGCGCAGGAGAGTTTTTTGGCACAAGACAGCATGGAATTCCAGAATTTAAAGTGGCAAATCTTTTTGAGGATATGAGTATCCTCAAAAAAGCACAAGGACTTGCTATAAAAATTTTAGAAGATGATCCTACTTTGAGTAAAAAAGAAAATTTATGCTTAAAAAGAGCAATTGATAAAAAATTTAGTGGAAAAATTGAAATTTAGACTTGCTATTTTTGGGATTGTATTGTATGATATTATATGTATAATTTAGAACTGTATATAATTATAAATTAGAGAGGATTAATCGAAGATGAAGAAAGTAGTAATTTTAGTATCAGTAATAATAGCAATAGCTACTGTTTTTTGCTGCAATACTGTATATCGGAACAGATGAAATTTTAAATTCTAGCACTACGAGTAAGATGATAGAAATGACAGAAAAAGAAAAACAAGAGCTACAAGACTATAAAGATGACTATGGTTCAGATGCTTATGGATTTACAGCTTTTATTTTAAATAAAGTTAGAATATTTAGTATTCCATTTTGCTTTTTAGGAATAGTAATTAGTGCAATATATCAATATGTAATAGGTATTAGAAAGTTAGATGTTAGGTATAAGGGATTTTATACCATGATAGCATTTATTACATTATTTGTAATTGCACAGGTGTTACCACTTGTATTTGTAATTGTAATAAAAGGTTTTGGAAGGAGTTAACAAATGAAAGTTTTATTTGCTGTTAATAATGAAGATGTATCGGAGTCTATTATCAAATTATATCAAAAAGAATATAGGGAAATAATATCTGGTAAAAATGTTTATTATTTTAATGCAATAATAAAAGAATTACAAAGGGATCAAACATATGATAGAGTAGTTATTAGTGAGGACTTAGAGCCTTATACTAATAATAATTTTGATGTTATAGATAAATTTTTATTCGAGCAATTAGACAAAATAAGTGATGAAGCAATAAGTGATGGGGGAGCAGACATTCCAATTATCTTTATTGCAACAGATAGACGTTCAAAGTCAGATGATTTATTATCTAAATTGTTTTCTATTGGGGTATATGATGCTTTGCTCGGAGTAGACAGAAGCATTCCAGAGGTTTGTAAGCTAATTAATAAACCACGTACTAAAAAAGAAGCAAAAGCTTATTATAGGATAGAATCAGAAGAAGTTACATATCAAGCAGAGGCAGAGGATAGTGTTAGTGAAACAGAAATTCAAAATATTTTGATGCATTATAAAAAGCTTGGAAAAAATACAGAAAGATATGTTGATAGTTTTAATAATATTGCTGCTCAATATACAGATGCGCAATTAAGAGTTATAAGCAAGTTCTTACCAATAGGTGTAAGAGCTGTACTTGAGACGGATTCTACAAAGTATCAATCAATTATGACTTTTGGTGAAGGAACATATAAAAGAATTGAGAAAGCAAAAGAAGAAAAAAAGGAAGATTTAAAGATTGGATTTATTGAGACTAAAGATTCTAAGACAAGACCAACAAAACCAGTTGTAATACCTTCTGCAGTTAGAACAGATGGGGCTAGGAAGCTTACTAAAAAATTAGAAGATGAAGAGGAAATAATTAGACCAGTAAGAGTTAAGAGACCAGAACCAGAGCTTGAACCTGAAATAGATGAGGTAGATGAATTAGAAGATTTTGAAGAGTTAGATACAATAAATAATATAGATGATGTAGAAAATGTAGAAGAAGATTCAAAATTTGATAGTCTTGATGATATGTTTGAAGATGTAACATCAGAGGTAACACCAGTAGAAGAGGATGAACCTATTTTACCAGCTGTAGAAAATGTAGAAGAACCTAAGATAGAAGAAGTTCAACCAGAGGAGCCAGTTAAAAGAAAAAGAGGAAGACCTAGAAAGATTGTTGATCCAGCAACTGTTGAAGTAAAGGTTCCAAAGAAAAGAGGAAGACCTAGAAAAGTAGTAGAGCCAGCACCAGAAGAACAAGTAGAAGAACAAACTATTCTTCCAGGTTTTGATGATGAAATAGAAGAGGACGAGCCAAAGGCTTTTGAATCAAAAGAAGATTTTGTACTACCTGGTTTTGATAGACAAAGCAATTTAATAGAAGAACCATTTAATGTTAATTCTATTCGTGAGGATGTAGAAAGAAGCAATGAGAAATTTATTGAAAATGTAGATACAAATCGTGATGTGCCAGATATATCGAGATTGTTAACAAAAGATAAGAAAATAGTTGCATTTGTAGGAACTGCGAAGGCAGGAACATCTTTCTTAGTAAACAATCTTGCAGACATGTTATCAAGGACTGGTATAAAGACTGCATTAGTTGATCTTACAGAAAATAGAAATTCGTATTATATATATACTAAAAATGAGGAACCACTAAGAAGAATTGCTTCGAATTGCTTAGAGAAAATAGAAAGTGGTATAGTTGAAGGAATAGATGTAAGTAAGAACTTAACAGTATTTACATCAGTTCCAAACCAAAAAATAGAAGTAAATGATGTAGATAGTGTGGTTGCAAATCTTGTTAAAAAGTACTCATTAGTACTTTTAGATTGCGATTATAAAACAGATGATAGATATTTTGAACTTGCACAGGAAATATATTTAGTACAGACTATGGATATACTTACAATTCAACCACTTACAGCTTTCTTAAGAGATTTACAATCAAGCAACAAATTAGATCCTACAAAATTGAAGGTTGTAATTAATAAAGCAATGAAGGTTAGAGGGTTAAGTACAAAGGCAATAGTTGGTGGTATGTCATGCTATAATAATCCTGAAATGTCATATATGAGGGAGTTATTTGATAAAGATAAAATACAAACAATAGTAATACCTTACCATGAAGATACTTTATCTAAATACTTGTCAGGTATGGTGGATTGCTTTGTATCAACTAGTGGTTATTCAAAACAATTCTTAGTAGAATTAAAGAAATTAGGCGATTATGTATATCCACTCATTACTAATAAATTTAAACCTGAATATGCTAAGAAAAAGAAACCAGAAGATAGCAATGAATGGGATTTTTAGTAGCTTAAAATAATAAGACTTAAGGAGGAAGAGTTTAATGGAACTATTAGTAATGGCTATACTGATTGTCATTGTAATAGCACTAATTGTATATAATATTGTAATAAGTAGAAGAATCAAGAATTTTAAAAACATAAATCAGAAAGTAACAAGTTTGAATGTATTGCAAGATTTCATGTCTACAATTGGTGATGACCAATCAGTTGATGAAAAAATAAAGAGAATAAATGATATTTTAATTGAAGAATATGCTATAAAATATTCCACAATAGTTGTATTTGATGGCTCAGAGTATGTTGTAAAGGCATCAAATGTAGATAAAAAGCATTGGGATACACTTAGAAATTTGCATGAAGAGGACATTTTTAAGGATAGTATAACATCTGCTAAACCAAAATATATAACTGTAAATACTGATGAAGAAAGACTACCATATCAGAAAATGGAATTTGGACGTGCCAAATCAGCAATGTTCTTTCCCCTTTACATAGATAATGTGTATATTGGATATTGGATAATAGAGAGTGGAAAAATGCATGCATTTGATCATGTGGATACAACAATCCTTGAAGTTGTAAAAGATAATATTATTTCAATTTTTAGAATTGTATCATATCAAAATGTTTTGGAAAATCTGACTAGAAAAGATCTATATTCAGATTTGAAAACATCAGAGTATTTGTATGAAGAAGGAAAACACACAATAGATAGTTATACAACATCTACTGTATGTATGTTTAAAATAGCTAACTTGGAGGCAACAAATAATAATATCAATAGAGATACTGGCAATCAAATGATTATTGATGTTTGCGATTATATTAAAGATAAATTATCTGATGAATATATATTTGTAAGATATATGGGACCTAAGTTTGTAATTGTATTTTCTGGTGTTGAAATAGATGGTGTTGTAGATTTTCTAACTGATTTAAAGAAGGAAGTAGAGAACTTAAAGATAGAAGATGTAATTGCAGCAGAAGAAAATGAAAAGAATGAAGATAAGAAAAAGAAGGAAGTAAAATTTACAAAGCCAAGACTTAATTTTGTACTTACAACTTATTATAAAGGAACAGCACTTGAAATTGGACTTAAAAAGCTTGAAGAGTATTTAGATGGGGCAGAGGCTAGTGAAAGTGACATTAATAATATATAATTCTAACAATAATCAGCATATTGCGTTGTTGCACTTCGAGTTGAAATCAAATCAACGTGCACTAGCGCGCCTCATTGATTTCAATCTTGTGCGCCTAGCACTATACTAATTCTTGTTAGAATTAGGAAATAAATAAAGAAAGAAAGGAAAAGAAAAAAATGGATTTTGATAAAACAATGAATTTTAAGGTGGAAAATGAAAACAATATTAAATACAAAGAGTTATTAAAAGAGGTATATAAGGCTCTTGATGAAAAAGGATATAATCCTATAAATCAAATAGTGGGATATATTTTATCAGGGGATCCTACATACATAACAAGTCATAATGATGCAAGAAACATAATAAGAAAAGTTGAAAGAGATGAGCTTTTAGAGAAAATGGTTAGGTCATATATTGACATCGATGAGTAAAGGTAAGAATTAATGAGAGTTTTAGGAATTGATTACGGAGACAGTAGAGTGCGGAGTTGCAATAACAGATGCTCTAGGGATAACTGCGCAAGGATTAGAAACTATACATCATAATGGAAATGATAAGTTGGTGTTAAAAAGGTTAGAAGAGTTAACTCAAAAATATGAGATTTCAACTTTTGTAGTAGGAAAACCAATAAATATGGATGGAACTTCAGGAGAACGAGTAGAAAAAACACAAAAATTTATACATAAATTAAGATGTAAATTTAATAATATAAGTATAGAGACTGTTGATGAAAGACTTACAACAGTTGCTGCGCATAGAACTATGAATTTTTTGGATGTGAAGCCAAAAGAGAAAAAGAATATAGTGGATACTATTTCTGCTGTATATATACTAGAAATGTATATTAATCGTCATTAAGATTGTAGAAATACAATGTGTTATATAAAAAAGATTTGAAAGGAGAATATAAAAAATGGATGATGAAGAATTAGACAATGTAATTGTATTAAATGATGAAGATGGAAATGAAGTTAATTTTGAGTTTTTAGATTTAGTAGAATTAGATGGAGAGGAATATGTAATATTATTACCAACAGATTCTGAAGAGGAAGAACCAGGAGAGGTAGT
>JAAVZQ010000101.1 GCA_022791735.1 Clostridia bacterium | reverse complement strand
CCTCCGCTACAATAGCTTCCTTTACACCAAGTTCTCTGGTTGCTTGAGCTTGACAATACATCTTCACACATACTATCATTCACTGATACTTTAAAATAATATCTTGTATCATTACTTAACCCAGTCTGTGTAAAGGTTACAGTGCTTCCTTGCTTTGCTTCTTGTGTTAAATTTGTTTTTGATAAATTCGTTTCCGATGTGCCCCACCATAAGTGAATTATTTTTATACAAGTTTATAGGGATTTTTCTACAAATATTGACTTTTTGTATATATAAATGTAAAATATATAAGTAAACATGAAAGGAGTGGAGATTAATATGGAGATTATATATGCGACTTCAAACGAAGGCAAAAAAAATCAAGTAGAGGAGTTTTTACATTATAATAATTACCATGTGAAGCTTCTTACCTTAAAAGATATAGGTTTTGAAGAGGAAATAGAAGAAAATCGGAGAAACATTTGAAGACAATTCTTTAATTAAAGCAGAAGCTGTGAAAAATTTTTGTGTTAAAAACAATATAAATAAAATAATTGTTGCAGATGATGCAGGGCTTATGGTAGATGCACTAGGAGGAAGACCACGGTGTTCATACTGCAAGATATGCAGGAGATCATGCACCACAAGATGTAGTTTTGAATAAGCTATTAGATGAAATGAAAGATGTAGAAGAAGGGAAAAGAACAGCAAAATTTGTATGCGTATTAACTACAATATTAGAAAATGGTGAAAAAATTATTTGCAAAGGTGAGACAAAGGGAAAGATTGCATTAAAGTGTGGTACAATGGGAAAACTTACTTTTGGACCAGTTTTGATACCTGATGGATATGATAGAGTACTAAATGACATGACAGAGGAAGAAATAGGTCACACACACAGACAATTAGCTTGGAAAGAATTATTGACCAAATTGGAGAGATATAGAAAATGAAGAATTTTTTCGGACATCTAAAAACTGTATTAAAACATAAATGGATAGTATTTAAACTCTCAATAAAAGCTGGTATACCAATTAGGGGACTTTTGCATGATATGTCAAAGTTTTCTCCAGTAGAATTTTGGGAATCGGTGAAATTTTATCAGGGGGGAAAGAAAAGCCCGCTTGCAGTATCAAGAGAGGTGCTTGGGTATTCTAAAGCATGGTTACATCATAAAGGGAGAAATAAGCATCATTTGGAATATTGGTATGATGAAGATTTAAGAGAACAACCAATTGTGCCATTCAAATATTGTTTGGAGATGGTATGTGACAAGCTTTCTGCAAGTATAGTTTATGAAGGAAAAAATTGGACAAAGGAATCAGAGCTTAAATATTGGAACACAAGAGAAAAAGATAAATTGATTATTAATCCAAAGATAAGAGATTTTCTAACAGAAGTTTTTACAGAAGTTAGCATATATGGAATTGATAAGGTAGTGAATAAAGAGCATTTAAGGAAAGTTTATAACAAACATTGTGGCTAAACGAATAAAAAGCAGCGTCTTGCGTCGTTGTTGCTCGATAAATTTCCCCTCAACGTGCAAGAGCACGCCTCATGGAATATTTATCTCACACGCCTAGCAATATACTACTTTTTATTCGTTTAGTTAAAAAGAAAAAAGGGGTGATTACATGGATAGCAATGAAAATAGAAAAAATGATGCTTCATATGCAGAAGAATTAGACGAACTTTCAACAGTCGATTTAGCTCTAGAGCTTTCAGATTACGAAGAGGAAGAACTAAAAGAGCTGTGCGAAACACATGAAGATGAGGAATTGGCGGGCATTTTGGAACAATCAGAATTAAAAACACAGATAAGAATTATAAAAATCTTAGATAATAAAAGAATTCTAAGATTATTTAGTTATATGTCTAAAGATGACATAGTAGATATTTTAGGAGAAGTTACAGCTGGTAAAGCCAAAGAGCTTATAAATCTTATGAAAGAGGGAGACAAAAAAATAATCAATCAACTTATGGGCTATAGAGATGACTGTGCTGGCGGTATTATGACAACAGAGTATATAAAGTTAGATAGTAGTTTACTTATAAAAGATGCAATTGCAAAAATAAAAGAAATTGTTCCTAAGACAGAGCTTATAGATACTATTTTTGTTGTAAATAGAAGTAAAAAATTGATTGGGACAGCAAAGCTTCGTGATATACTTATTGCCCCAGAAGAGGACAAACTAGAGAGTATAACAAATGAGCATTATATCTATGTAGAACCTGAGACAGACCAAGAGGAAGTTTCTTTGTTGGTTTCAAAATATGACCTTACAGCTATACCAGTTTTAAATAAAAATAAAGCTATGCTTGGAATTATTACAATTGATGATATCGTAGATGTAATGGTTGAAGAACATACTGAAGATATTTTGAAAATAGGTGGAGCTTCAAAAGAAGAGACAATAGATAGTACAATATTAGAATCAATAAAACTAAGATTACCATGGTTGTTTGTGAATTTAATAACGGCTTTTTTGGCATCTATGACTGTCAAGTCTTTTGAAAGCACAATTGCACAGGTTGTGGCGCTATCTTCAATTATGTCAATTGTGACTGGTATGGGAGGAAATGCAGGAACACAAACAGTATCTATAATAATAAGAAATATTGCTATGAAGAAAGTTGAGTTCAAGGATGCAGGATATTTATTAGGAAAACAATTATTGGTAAACTTGGTCAATGGTGCAACAATTGGAGCAATTACAGGACTAATTATTTCAGTTATATATAATAATTTTTATTTAGGAATAATAGTATTTTTAGCTATGATTGCAAACTTAATTATTTCGGGAATATGCGGAATTCTTATTCCATTAGTCTTGGCTAAAGCTAAATTAGATCCAGCGCTTTCTTCTACTATATTTCTTACAACTGCAACAGATGTCTTAGGATTTTTTGTGTTTCTAAGTTTAGCAAATGTATTTTTACCATATCTAATATAAATAAAAAACAAAATTCCACTTTTTATGAATAATTTTTTATAAGTTACAAATAATAGCTTTAAAGTAAATAAAAAGGAGGAATAGTTTTGAAAGCAACAGGTGTAGTTAGAAGAATAGATGATTTAGGAAGAATTGTAATTCCAAAAGAAATAAGAAAGGTGCTTCGTATAAAAGAAGGAGACCCTCTAGAAATATTTACAGATAAAGAAGGAGAGGTTATTTTAAAGAAATATTCTCCAATTGGTGAGCTTTCAGAATTTGCAACAGGATATGCAGAAACTTTATCAAAAACAACAGGACATATTGCATGTATAACTGATAAAGATACTGTAATTGCAGTTTCTGGAGGACCTAAAAAGGAATTTTTAGAGCAAGATTTATCTAAAGAATTAGAACAACTTATGGATGACAAAGAGGTATATATAAGCAAGGAAAATAACGAAGTATCTATTCCAGTTATAAAAAATGACAACAAGGAGAGAAAATTTAATTCTCAGGTAGTATATCCAATTGTTGCACAAGGTGATGTGGTAGGAAGTGTTATTCTTTTATCAAAGGATGCTAAAACAAAAATGGGAGAAACAGAGAAAAAAGTAGTGGAATCAGCTGCTGGCTTCTTAGGTAGTCAAATGGATATATAAGAAATAGGGCGAAGATTTTGTATTATGACAAAGCTTCGTCTTTTATTTTTGATATTATTTATATTCAATGATATCTTTAACATCACAATTGAGAACTTTGCAAAAAATCTTTAAGTATTCTACATTTATCAAAGTTACATCACCTTTGCAATAATTGCAAATTGTATCATATCTAATATTTGTAATTCTGGATAATCTATATTTAGTTAGACCGTTTTTTACTAACATATTTTCAAGTTTAAATATAATGTCGCCATCAACTTGTAATAGGTTATTTCCAATACTATTTTTATCAAATTTACTCATAAAATTCTCCTAAAATTAAATATAAATATAGAATAACAGAAATATAACGTCTTGACATTATACGTTTGAAACGCTATAAT
>JAAVZQ010000177.1 GCA_022791735.1 Clostridia bacterium | reverse complement strand
TGCATTTGTTTTGAATAAATATGAAACTAAATTACTCATACTTTTATAATTCCTTTCTCATTTTAAGGCATTATTATGCCTATTTCTTTCACATATATAATACCTGAAAACTTGCGGAAAGTCAAGATATAAGGTCGAAAATTGTTGTTATTCACTATTTTTATCTTGTACATAAAGTAAATCTATGATATACTTACTTAAGTTTATAATAAATATTGGAGGTAGATATATGAGTAGTATATTACTTAAAAAAGGAACAGTATTGGATTATGTAAGTAACACAAATGAGAAATTAGATGTAAAAATAGAAGACGGAAAAATTACTAAAATAGAGAAAAACATAAATGAAGAAGCAGACGAAATAATAGATTGTGAAGGATTATGCATAATGCCAGGACTAATAGATATGCATTGCCACTTAAGAGAGCCAGGGTTTGAACACAAAGAAACAATAGAAACAGGTGCAAAAAGTGCAGTAAAAGGTGGATTTACAAGTATCTGCCCAATGCCAAATACAAAACCAACACCAGACAATCCAGAAACTTTGAAGTACGTAATAGATAAGGCAAAAGAAGTTAATTTATGTAATATACTACCATATTCAAGTGTAACAAAAGGAGAAAAAGGCGAGGAATTAGTAAATTTTAAAGAAATGTTAGATGCAGGAGCGATTGCTTTTTCAGATGATGGAATGCCAGTTGAAAATGCAAGAATGATAAGAGAGGCAATGCTAGAAGTAAACAAATTAGGAAGCTTTTTAGCAGAACATTGCGAAGAAAAATCAGTTGCAAAAGGTGCGATAAATGCAGGAAAAGTTGCAGAAGACCTAGGGGTAGAAGGAGTTTTGCCAGAAGCAGAAGAGATAATGGCAGCACGTGATATAGTAATTGCAGAAACAAATAATCTTCATACACATATATGCCATATAAGTACTAAAACATCAGTAAATATGATAAGAGATGCCAAAAATAGAGGTGTAAATGTAACATGTGAAACATGTCCACATTATTATTTCTTTACAGAAGAAGAAGTTAGAGAAAATGGTACAAATGCAAAAATGAACCCACCTCTAAGACGCGAGATAGATAAAGCGGAAATAATAAAAGGATTAAAAGATGGTACAATAGATGCAATAATAACAGACCATGCACCACATGCAAAAGAAGAAAAAGAACAAGACTTGTCAAAAGCACCAAATGGAATAATAGGGTTTGAAACTGCACTTGCAGCAACAATTACAGCATTAGTTGATAAAGGACATTTAACTTATCTAGACATGGTAAG
>JAAVZQ010000100.1 GCA_022791735.1 Clostridia bacterium | reverse complement strand
TTTTTGATAGTTTGAGGTGTAATTCCATGTGCTTCGTTATATTCTTTTTGTATCTTTCTCCTTCTATTTGTTTCAGATATAGCTTTTTCCATGCTTCCGTGTTAATTCATCTGCATACATTATAACTTCGCCGTCAGTATTTCTTGCAGCACGTCCAATAGTTTGTATTAATGATCTTTCAGAACGTAAAAATCCTTCTTTATCTGCATCTAGAATTGCAACTAGAGAAACTTCTGGGATATCTAGACCTTCTCTTAATAAGTTTATTCCGAACGAGTACATCAAATTTACCAATTCTTAAATCTCTGATTATTTCCATTCTTTCTAGAGCTTTTATATCAGAGTGCATATATCTAACTTTTATATCAAGGCTTTTTAAATATGCAGTTAGGTCTTCTGCCATTTTTTTTGTAAGAGTTGTTACAAGTATTCTTTCAGCTTTTTCAGTTCTTTTTCTTATTTCACTAATTAAATCATCAACTTGATTTGTAACAGGTTTTACAGTGATTTTTGGATCTAAAAGTCCTGTTGGTCTTATGATTTGTTCAACAACATTAGTTTTGGCATTTTCTGTTTCATAGTCAGCAGGAGTGGCACTTACAAAGATACATTGGTTTAGCTTTTCCTCAAATTCCTCAAATTTTAGAGGTCTGTTGTCAAGTGCGGATGGAAGCCTAAATCCATAATTTATAAGGCTCTCTTTTCTAGCTCTATCACCATTGTACATTGCTCTAACTTGAGGGATGGTTGCATGAGATTCATCTATAAACATTAAAAAGTCTTTTGGTAGATAGTCTAAAAGAGTAAATGGAGCACTACCGTGGTTCTCTACCACTTATATGCCTAGAATAATTCTCTATACCTTGGCAAAACCCAGTTTCTTTTAACATTTCTAAATCAAAGTTAGTTCTTTCATCAATTCTTTGTGCTTCTATTAGTTTATTATTGCCCTTAAAGTAGTCTATTCTTTCTTTCAGTTCTTCTTCAATTGTACAAAGTGCTCTTTCCATTTTATCCGTTTGAGTTACATAATGAGAGTTTGGAAATATCATAACATGTTGTCTTAAGCCAAGTGTTTTACCAGTTAATGGATTTATTTCACTAACTTTTTCGATTTCATCTCCCCAGAATTCTACACGTATTGCTTTTTCATTTTGATCAGATGGATAAATTTCTAGAATGTCTCCTTTTGCTCTAAAAGTACCTCTTTTAAAATCTATTTCATTTCTTGTATATTGCATATTAACTAGCTTTTTCAAAATTTCTTCTCTTGATTTTGAAGTGCCGTGGTCTCAAAGATACAATCATATTTTCATAATCAATAGGATCACCGAAGACCATATATGCAAGATACAGAGGCAATTATTATTACATCTTTTCTTTCAAATAAAGAAGCTGTTGCAGAGTGTCTAAGTTTATCTATTTCATCATTAATAGATGCGTCTTTTTCAATATAGGTATCTGTTGATGCGACATAGCTTTCAGGTTGGTAATAATCGTAGTAACTAACAAAGTATTCAACAGCATTTTCTGGAAAGAATTCTTTGAATTCACTATATAATTGCCCGTGCAAGGGTTTTATTATGAGCAAGTACTAAGGTTGGTTTTTGCACTTTTTCTATTATATTTGCCATTGTAAAAGTCTTACCGAGAGCCTGTAACACCAAGAAGTGTTTGAAATTTTTTGCCTTCATTTATTCCGGTTGCTTAAATATTCAATTGCTTTTGGTTGGTCGCCGTGTAGGCGTGTAATCTGAATGTATTTTGAACATCATTATTCCTCCAAGGTTATTTATTGTTAATCAAGTTTCTTTTTATGCATATCATTATATCATCTTTTTATAAAAAAACAAGAGTTTGCGAAAAAATTATATAAAAAACTTGAAAATACTGGAAATATGTGTTATAATTTTAAAATGCGAATATCCAAAATTTGAACAAAAGGAGAAGTTTGTAGGCGTGGATAGAAAGACAAAACTCATGCAAATACTATATTATATGATTGCAATTCTTGTAGTCATAATTATAGTATGCTTCATAACGAAACCTGACCTTAGTATCTTTGATGTGCCGTCTTCTGTTTTCAAGATAGTACAAAGAAACAGAATACCCACAGAAGAAGATATGAAAGAACTAGAAAGTAGTTATGAAGAGGTATATTCCTATCTTGCAGAAAAAAATACTTTGAAGGAGGAAATCACTGAGTACTATAACCAAAACCAGACGTATATTAGCTGTAGCAGAGTAAATGCAGCATATAATTCCTTAGATGAAAAGAAGAAGGAATATGATGCGTACATAACTGAAATGGAACGGAAAATCTCGGTATTTGAAGCAAAATATAACGAGTATGAGGAATTGTTAGATAACATACCCAAATTTGCAGTTTCTCTAAGAAGAGAGCTAAATGAAGCCTTTAGAGAACGGCTCGATACCATGAAGGCTTCCATGTTAGAAGTGAAAGCTATATATCAAGAGGATAAGGAAGAAATAGAAAGAATGCATGCGGAAGCACTTGAACGGGCAGATTATTTCTATAATAGAGATTATGAGCCTATGTGCAGACTTGTAAATGCTGAAGGTGGAAACACTCCAGATATGGAAATGTGCTATATTGCACGGGTAGCAGAAAATAGAGAAGAACATCCTGCATTTAAGTATTATACATTGCATGATGTAATGTATGCACCAGGACAGTATTCAACTGTACCCAATGGAATAAAAGCTACACCCAATGCTAGAGTGAGAAGAGTTATGGCAGAGTATTTACGTGGAAGAATTGAGGTAGATATGCCTGATGATGTAGTTTATCAAGCGAGATTCCCACAAGGAAGCAGAAAAGATGATCCATGGAAAATCATGGAAAGCGGACATTATTTTTGCTATTATTAAACTTTCCTAGAAGAGCAAGACCAAATTTATACTATCATAATTGATTATCAAATTTAGGGATGCAAAGCAAAGAGACGGCCAAAGTGGCCGTCTATTTGCTTTGAAAGATAAGATTTGCTAAAAGCGTCAAGCAGCGCTTATTGATTTTTATTCTGTAATGGAAATTCTAAAAAACAGTCATTTTTTTACGGTTTTAAGTGTAAAGATTAAGTACTAATGTTTTACTGACCTTGGGTATGGCTTTTCTTCATCGGTTAATTCTAAAATATAATCTATACTTGTATTATAAAATATAGCTAATTTTTTAAGTGCGTCTAGAGGTATTTGTCTTTTGCCAGTTTCATATTGTTGATAAGTATTTTGTTTGCAATTTAGCAATTCGGCGATTTCCCTTTGTTTTATATCTCCATCTTCTCTCAAACTTTTTAATCTCATAGAATCCTCCTCAAAAATATTATAGGTTATCTCAAAAAGAGATATTGACATATATCTCATTATGTGATACCATACATATAAAATATCTCGAAACGAGATGTTTTATGCAATATATAAATTATAGGAGAGAAACTTATGAAAATATTAAAAAACGAAAGAGGAATAACGCTAGTAGCATTAATAATTACAATAATAATACTCATCTTACTAACAGCAATAACAATAAATGGAGTATTTAAATCAAAAATAATAGATACAGCCACAGACGCAGCGATAAAGTACAGTATAGCACAGCAAAAGGAAATAGACATGCTAAAAGACTTAGACGAATATATAGAATATGACTTAA
>JAAVZQ010000099.1 GCA_022791735.1 Clostridia bacterium | reverse complement strand
TTTGTCTTCTGGCTCTAATCCTAGTGCAATTGCTGGGAAAGAATCTGTAACTAAATTTATCCATAAAAGTTGTATTGCAAGAAGTGGTGAACTTATTCCCAAAAGAAGCCCCATAAATATTGTGACTATCTCTCCAATATTAGTTGCAATAAGGAAGTGTATAGCCTTTCTTATATTATCATATATTGTTCTTCCATGCCTCACAGCTCCCACAATTGTTACAAAATTATCATCTGTAAGTATCATATCTGATGCATTTTTAGCAACATCAGTTCCATTTAACCCCATTGATATCCCTATGTCCGCATTTTTTAGTGCTGGTGCATCATTTACTCCGGTCTCCTGTCATTGCAACTACTTTACCGCACAGCTCTAAACGCTTTTACAATTCTAACTTTGTGTTCTGGTGAAACTCTAGCAAACACACTATATTTCATTATATCTTTTTCTAAAACATTCTGTGGAATTTTGTCTAATTCCTTACCTGTGATTGCTACCCCATTTGTAGTTAAAATTCCGAAGTTCTTCCGCAATCGCTTTTGCAGTGTCTATATGGTCTCCTGTTATCATAACTGTTTTTATTCCTGCCTTTTTACATGTAGCTATTGCTTGTTTTACTCCTTCTCTTGGTGGATCTATCATACCCACTAATCCTACAAAAATAAGGTCTTTTTCTATTTCTCCTTGTTCAATTTTACTTGGCATTTTTTCTATGTCAAGATAAGCTACTGCAAGTACTCTTAAAGCTTTATTTGCCATATTTGAATTTTTATTTAGGATAATGTCTTTATCTCTTAATTCTATTTTTCTTATTTCTCCATTTATGTTTATTTTTGTACATCTATTTAATAAGACATCAACAGCCCCTTTTGTAATTATCCTATATTTATCTCCGTACTTTATGTATAGTTGTCATTAATTTTCTATCTGAATCAAATGGAATTTCTCCTATTCTTTCCATGTCTTTATATAGATTTTCTTTGTTAATTCCATATTCTAAAGCTTTTATTACTATTGCATTTTCTGTTGGATCTCCTGTTACTTCTCCCCCTCCTGTAATATTACTATCTGTGCACATTGTACTAAGCTCTAAAACAAATGCAGTTTCTCCATATGTCTCTAATATTTGCATCTTATTTTGTGTTAAAGTTCCTGTTTTATCTGAACATATTATACTACTGCTACCTAAAGTTTCAACTGCTGCTAGTTTCCTAATTATTGCATTTTTCTTTGCCATTTTTGTTACTCCAATCGAAAGCATTATCGTAACAATTGCAGGAAGCCCTTCTGGTATAGCTGCTACTGCAAGTCCTATTGATGTCATAAACATTTCTTTTGCAGGAATATGTTTAAACACTCCTATCACAAATATTAACCCACATATTATTAAGCAAACTGTTCCTAAGTTTTTTCCGAACTTCTTCTAGTTTTCTTTGGATTGGTGTTTGTGGTGCCTCGTCTTCTGAAATAATCTTTGCAATCTTTCCTACCTTTGTTTCCATTCCTGTTTTTACTACCATAGCTTTTGCATGTCCATTTGTAATCATTGTAGCCCCATAAGCCATGTTATTAGGCTCTTCGCTGTTATTTGCTTCTTTATCATCTTTTAATACTGGAACTGTTTCTCCTGTAAGAGAAGATTCATCGATTTTTAGGTTAAAGCTTTCTATTATTCTACAGTCTGCTGGAACATAGTTTCCTGCTTCTAATATTACTATGTCTCCTGGAACTACATTTTCTGTGTCAATTATGTTTTGCTTGCCATCTCTTATTACTTTTGCTACTGGTGCAGACATTTTCTTTAATGCTTCTAGGGACCTCTCTGCTTTATTCTCTTGAACTAATCCCATTATTGCATTAAACACAACTATGGCAATTATTATTATTGACTCGATGTAATCGCCTGTCCCATAAATTTTCGCCATGGCCGCTGAAACAGCTGCTGCTCCTATTAAAATTATTATCATAAAGTCATTAAATTGTTTTAAAAATTTGATAAGTATGTTTTGCTTTTTTTCGTGATTTAGTATGTTTTTTCCAAATGTTTCTAGCCTTGCTTCTGCTTCTCCCTGTTTTAATCCTCTTTCAAAGTCACTTTTGAATTTTTTTCTAACTTCCTCTTTTGATAATATATCTTCCATTTGTAACCTACCCACTCCTTTACTTTTGTATAGTGCCATAGCACTTTGTTAAAGTATATGAAGTATGAGTGTGAGATATGACAAAAAAATGTCCCCTTTTTTTGGGACATTTTATTTGTTTTGCATTCATTCGAGTGAAAAAACACGGATTTTTATTTACTTTTTTTGTCATATCTGTCTAAAAACTCTTTTATTGATATATTTATAAGGCGAGTAACAGATATTCCCCTTTCACGATTTATTTTGGTTAGAGCATCCACATTCTCTTTCCTAAGCATAATGCTCCTATAAATTAATATTTCTCCTTCTGGTTTGGCATAATATTTAATATCATCTTTTGCAACTAGATCTTCAACACAAACATTGACTAAAGCACTAATCGTAGCATCATATTCGCTCTCTAGTTCTTTTAGCCTAGTATATAACCCATCTTCTAGGTTTATGCTTTTTTGGATAGTATAGTTATCTTTTTTATACAATCTATTAATTGAACTCATTTTATACACCTCCACCAGTTACTTTTCTAACCCTTATACGTATATTATACTCTGCTACTTACTTTTATATAACTCAACTATTACGACATATGTACAACTTGTTGTCGAATGTATATATACAACGTTCACAAGTTGTTTTAAAAATTATTTACTATATAATTAAAGCCAATTTAATATTATAAAGGAGTTTCTTATGGAACCTAAAAGTAAAAATACAAATGATATTTCTGAATTTGATAATGAATTATTTGACGATGTAGATATTGATATCGTCAATGAAAAAATGGAGAAAAATCTTCCTGTTCTACTTGCTAATAAGCATTATATGGATATTGATGATGAATTGTTGGAATTAAGTATGAAGCTTAATTCATTTTTAGACGAACATGAACAAGCACTTTTTGATAAATATATTGAAACTAATAGCAAAGCTATTTCTTATCAAAATTGTTTAGCTTATTATTTAGGTTTAAAGGCTGGATTAAATATTCGTAGATTAAAATAATTTATTAGATATTTGTTAGATTTAACTAATCAGTAAAGTAGAATTGTTTGAATAATAAAGGTAAGTTAAGTTTAAGAATTTTTAAACTTATCTCTTATTTATTGTACTTTGCCAAGAATTCTTTTACTGCTCCATTTAGTAATCTTGTTACTGAAATGCCAGTTTTTTTGTACATCTGTGTTAAATTAGATAAATTGTCTTTACGTATCATTATACTTCTGTATGTTACTGTCTCACCTTTTGGCTTTTCATAAAAGCTTGGTGTATTTCTTTCGATGTAATCCTCTATACATACATTTATAATCTCACTAAAAGTTGCATCATAATTTTGAAGAGTGAATTTCATTAATTCATTGTATAAACTATCTTCGATATTAATAGTCTTTTTGATGGTTTTATTATTAATGGGATATAATTTATCTATTGCACTCACACTTGCACCTCCCACTGTTTATTTTTATGTATAGAATTTATTATACAAAATTCGACATTGAATTAATACTCGTTGCATTTGCTCGATTGCGAGTATATATAGGTTAGAATTTCTATTTTTTTACAAATTTATACGTCTAATTTATAGATATATTCATATAATATTATTATGATTAAGAAAAACTTTGGAATTAATTTTATATTTATTCATTTAAGAAAAAAGGCTTTAACTATAATTTTTGTTTTATTCGCAATTGGACTTATCGCTTTTTCTAGAGACAATTTAGCTGCTGCGAAAGATGGATTAACACTTTGGTTTACTTCTGTTGTACCCGCTCTTTTACCTTTTTTCATTGCGTGCGAATTGCTTTCTCAAACAGATATTATAGATTTTCTTGGAAAAAAGCTTACAGGGATAATGAAACCAATTTTTAACGTACCAGGTGTCGGCGCCTTCCCTCTTGTTATGGGTATTATAAGCGGATACCCTGTCGGTGCAAGAATTGTTACAAATTTTAGGAATTCACGGACTTTGTACAAAAGAAGAAGGCGAACGCCTTATAACTTTTACAAATAATTCTGGTCCCCTTTTTATAATTGGCACTGTACGGTATTGCTCTTTTTGGTAATACAACTATTGGGCTTGTTTTATTTGTTACTCATCTTTTAGCTTCGCTTACTGTAGGTATTTTATTTAGATTTTGGAAATTTAATAAAAAGTCACACTCAAACACAGCTTATACTTTATCTAATCCTTCTAATAAAAAAATAGCACCTAACTTTAATAATTTAGGCGCTATAATGCAACGTAGTATAATGAATTCTATTAATACAATTGTTATGATTGGTGGATTTGTTATGATTTTTAGCGTTATTATATCTATCTTGAATAACACTAAATTTTTTGATATATTAGAGATGTTT
>JAAVZQ010000176.1 GCA_022791735.1 Clostridia bacterium | reverse complement strand
TTATAGATTATACCACAAGGCAATATATAAAATCAAGCTTTTTTGTAATATTTTTCTCTATTTTCTCATAATATGTTACTATTCACAGCTAGAAAAACTAAAAGTCTGCACAAGTTACTATACATATTAGAAAAAATGGAACTTAAAGCTGTGAATTTTAACCATTTCGGAGGATTATATATGAAAATTAAAAAAATTATATTTATAATATTTTTTGCAATAATTGTAATTCTGTCTAGCTATACATCGATTTATGGAGCAAGCACACTCTATACTTGGTCTCCATCTTCTAGCCTATTAGAAACAGTCAGCGACACCGAAACTGACTTAAAACTGGAATCAGACGGTGCAATACTTATAGAACAATCCACAGGTTCTATTCTTTACGAGCATAATGCGCACGAAAGATTTAGACCTGCTAGTGTCACAAAAGTAATGTCACTTCTTCTAATTATGGAAGCCATAGACAATCGGTGAGCTTAAACTAGATGACAAAATAACATGTTCAGAGGCTGCAGCAGATATGGGTGGTTCACAAATTTGGCTTGAACCAAATGAAACTTTAACTGTGGATGAAATGCTAAAAGCAATTTGCTTAAACTCAGCAAATGACTGTGTTTACGCAATGGCCGAACATCTAGCAGGCTCTGAAGAAGAATTTGTCACTCGCATGAATAATAAAGCAAAAGAATTAGGTATGAATGACACTAACTTCAAAAATTGCCATGGTCTAGATGAAGACGAACACCTAACCTCAAGTTATGATATTGCCTTAATGTCAAGAGAGCTTTTATTAAAACACCCAACTATTACAAAATATACTACTATTTATATGGATGAATTAAGAGGTGGAAAAACTGGTCTTGTAAATACAAACAAACTAGTTAGAAACTACGCTGGATGTACTGGTCTTAAAACTGGTTCTACGTCTCTTGCATTATTCAATCTTTCAGCATCTGCAACACGTGATCGGTTTATCACTTATAGCTGTAATAATGCACTCACCTTCTACTGATGTAAGATTTAAAGAAGCACAAAAGCTATTAAACTTTGGTTTCTCTAACTTTACAAACATCTCATTTGGAAATAAAGGAGATGTAGTTCGGAGATTTAGAAGTAAAAAAAGGAGTTACCTCTTCTGTAAAAGCTATATTACCAGAAGACGCATCGTTTTTCATTAAAAAAACAAAATCTGGTAATGTTACGCAAAGTGTTACATTCAAAGAAAATTTAGAAGCACCAATAAACAAAGGAGATATAATTGGTTCAGTCAATTACACCTTAGACAATGAACTCATCAAGTCTATAAATATTATTGCAGACAATGATGTAAAAAGAATTAATCTATTTAATATGACAATGAATGTGTATGAGAACTGGTTTAAGATATTAAGATAAACATACAAAGAAGTGGAGAATATAGATACATTTATCTATATCTCCACTATGACACTTTTTCTGTTATTTTTTTACCTTTCTCCATCATCTCCTGGAGCATCAGGTTTTGCAACACTATCTTCCATATATCACAATTACTCTATCATTTCCACCTAAATCTTTTATTGCATAGTGACTTTTATATTTACCACTATTTCTAATTAAACTCTCTACTTCTTCCTTCTGGTCAAAACCTATTTCAATTGCTATAATTCCTTCTTTCTCTAGATATTTATATGCCTCATTTATAATAATGCTATAAAACTCAAGTCCATCTTCTCCCCCGTCTAATGCAAGTTTTGGCTCAAACTCAAGACTATAATTTTCAATTACTTTTGACTTAATATATGGTGGATTTGATACTATCACATCAAACTTTCCATCCACATTTTCAAACATATCACTTTGAATAAACTTTATGTTTTCATACTCAAGCAGATTTTTAGCATTTCTTTTAGCAATTTCAATTGCCCCTTCACTTATATCCACTCCTAAAATATTTACATCTTTTAAATACTTCGCAAGTGATATAGCTATTGCTCCACTACCTACACAAAGTTCTAGAATATCCTTATTCCCTTCTTCTTTGCAAATCCTAATTACTTCCTCAACTAATACTTCTGTATCATTCCTAGGAATAAGTACATTTTCATCCACATAAAAATCCATCTTCATAAACTCTTTTCTATGTGTTAAATATTGTATAGGGTAACCCTCAGATAATCTCTGAATTCCGCTTTAAAAACTTCAAACTTGCGCTTTCTTCTATTTCATCTTCTAACTTTACTATTAACTCTTCTTTTCTTATATTTAGCACATTACACAAAAGCATCCTTGTCAAAAAGGATGCCTCATCAATATGTTTTTCATTTAACACTTTTATTCCATTATTCAAAATCTCTTTTATAATCATTTCTAACCTACATTTCTAATTTTACGCTAATTCTAAAACTCTTATTCTTTTAAGATTTCTAAGTTTTCCTTTATACACTGGTTCAACATTCGATATATGTATAAAATCTTCTGGTCTTATTATAGTTGGCAAATTTATATCT
>JAAVZQ010000098.1 GCA_022791735.1 Clostridia bacterium | reverse complement strand
TAAAGTCCTTTGAACTTCCTATTAGATAAAAATTGATAAACGCTTGCCATATTAGCTTTTTTTTCTTTAGTCGAAAACTCATATCGGGCAGAACAAATGGCGAAGATTGTGCTTTGTCCTAAAAGTTTTTGTTGACTGAGGAAGTCAACAGTTATATAATGAAATAACATTCAATTTGAAAGGGTGTGAGTCTTATGATCCTAAAGTTACTGCACGAATTAATATGTAAAGGGGGAAAACAAGAACGGCAAAGGTATTACTACATCAAAGAAAGGAATGAGGTAAAATACTTTTTCTCCTCGGATGTTGAACTCCGAGAACAAGACTTACGCGAAGCTATGGAGATTATCCAGAGCAACGTTTCTAAACAAGTTGCTGGAAGTGTTACTGCTAGCCAATTAGTAGATTGCTTTAAAGCATCTGGTGTGTTGGCTGTAGATTTCCAAATGAGAGATGAGGGTAGGGGATGGCTTATCAAATTAAGCGACTATCCACTGGCTTTCAGAAGTTAAAGGAACGAATAATCAGGCTGGCAAAGTTAATAATTTTGCTAGCCTGATTTGTTGTATTTCATTAAAAATTATGATATATAAATTATGAGGTTATAAAAATGGAAATAGAAGATAAGATGTTATTAGCAAAAATTATGGATAAAGTAAAAATATCCAAAACAAGAAATAAAATATTAAACACCGAGTTTCTAACCACATATCAAAGAGAAATTGTAGAAAAAGAGTTAAACAAAATCAAGGTAAAAAACTACATGTTTTTTGGTGGATATGATGATTCGGAAGGAAGGGTGCTTATTATATATCCAGAAAAGTTAGACTTAAGTATTATACAAAATAATTTAAAGAATATAGTAAAAGGAATTAAAATAAAATTGCCAAAAGAACTAGCAGGAAAGTACACACATAGAGACTACTTAGGAACAGTTATGCAAATAGGACTAAATCGAGACAGAATAGGTGATATCATTGTATATGAAAGCGAAGCATATATATTTGTTTTAGAAGAAAATGCAAGCTACATAGTAAGTTCGCTAGAAAGTGCAAAAAAATTTAGCAAATCAATTATAGAAATAATTGATTATAATGAAGTGCCGATAAAAGAATCCGAATTTGAAGAAATAGAGATTAGTGTTTCCTCAATTAGATTAGATAATGTAGTTTCGAGTATTGCAAAAATATCCAGAAAAAAAGCAGAAGAATTATTGGTAGACGAGAAAATATTTGTAAATGCAAAAGTAGAAACGAAATCTACAAAAAGCCTAAAAGGAGGAGATGTCTTAGTTATAAGAGGAAAAGGGAAATTTATAATTAATAAAATAAGTGAAAATAATAGAAAAGGTAAAATGATTTTAGAAGTAAAAAAATATATATAATTAGAAATTTTTTTAAAAAAATATTGTGGAAGCATAAAAGATATGATATAACTAGGTAATGTAAAAACAAATGAAGAAAGTTTGAAATATATAATGATTATTTCAGACGTGAAAGAAAGGACTGAAACACAAAAAATGGGACTAAAAATATGCTTTTATGCATCAACACACAATAAAGAGAATGAAGAAATTGACTTACTAAATTACTATAATAACGAGGAAGAAGGACATTGTATTTATAAAATAGAAGCAGGAGAAGTGTGCAGTGAATTTATTGCAAGGTATTTCAAGAAATCAGAAACAATACCTGATTTACTTTTAAATAAAATAGTAGAAGAAAAGTATGCGAATATAGATTGCAAATCAGCAACAGAGGATATGAAGGATGGAATTTACAAAGCGATAACAGACAAAATGTTGGAGGATAGCAAAAGCAAATTTGAACTTAAAACTTTTAAAGAAAGCAAAAAAGTCAGAGAAGAACTTATAGAAAAATATAAAACAATTTGTGAAAAGTTAAATAAAACAATAGAAAAACCAAAAGTAGATATATATGCACTTTTTGAAGTGTAAACTAAAAAAGCACTTCAAAATGTGCTTTTTTAATAGATATTGTTGCGAAAGCAACAAGGTTCTTATATATCTAATCCTTTTAAAAACTTGATAAATGAATCTTTTAATTCAGGTCTATTTAAAGTTTCATCAACAGCAGCCATTACAAAACCAAGTTTATCTCCAGAATCAAATCTTTTACTCTTATAATCATAAGCATAAACACCTTCTTTAGTATTAACCATTGCGTTATATGCATCTGTTACTTGTATTTCTCCACCCTTGCCAGGTTTTATATTCTCTAAAAAAGTAAAAATATCAGGCATTAAAACATGTCTATCAGAAATTGCTAAATTAGACTTTGTCTCTTCAATTTGAGGCTTTTCTTGTAACTTTTCAGCCTTATAAAATCCATCTGCAATTTGGACGCCAGAAACATTACCATATTTTGGAACATCTTTCCAATCAACCTTTTCAACACCTATTACAGAACCACCACACTGCTCATGCTTTTCAATGATTTCCTTTAGACAAGGTTTTTCTCCGTGAAAAACAACATCTCCATAAAGTATAGCAAAAGGCTCATTTCCAATAATATCTTTAGCTTGATATATAGCGTGACCTAAACCTTTAGCTCCACCTTTTTGCTCTATAAAATGCAATTTAGCACCATGTGATAAATTAGTTACTTGAGGAATAAATTGCTCTTTGTCTCTTTCAATTAAAAAACTAGTAAGTTCTTCATCTTGCATAAAATAATCTTGTACAACGTCTTTTTTTCTCCCTATAACCATAACAATTTCTTCAATACCAGACTCGACTGCTTCATCAACAATATATTGAATAATTGGTTTATCCAATATAGTAAGCATACATTTTGGAACAGCCTTGCAAGCAGGTAAAAATCTTGTAGCAAATCCTGCTATTGGTATAACTGCTTTTCTTACACTCATTACGGGTATCCTCCTTTATAAAGGCTAAAAGCCTAAATCGTAACATCATTGTACAATATATAATTATTTTCGTCAATACTTTTGTTTACATAAGTAAAAAAGTTAATATTAAGTTAAGAAATACAGGTACAATTATATTGCATATCAATGCAAAAAATGATACAATTAAATTGAAAAATAGTTTATAACAGAGAGGTATTATTATGAAAAGAGAAACAGGGAAAGCAATATTATATATATTGTTAGTTATATTATTAATTGCGGTAGCAGGACTTACAGTGTTTTATGTATTAGAAGAAGATAGTATAAAAAGTCAAGTAATTACAGCCGAGAATATGGATAAGGTAATAGAGAAAATGGAACAAAAAGCTAAAAAGGATGAAGAACTATACTATGCAAGCTATGCAATGATGTATCATATAATGCAAAATGGAATAACAAACCAAGGAGAAACTGTAAAAGATAAAAACATAATATATAAAAATGTTTATGGAAAAACAGTAAAAGTGCTAATAGAAGAAGGAAAACAAATAATGCAAGATAATGATATAACACTTGAGGCATTTAAAGCTAGTATGCAAAATGGAGAAAGTTAATTGTAGCATATTATT
>JAAVZQ010000097.1 GCA_022791735.1 Clostridia bacterium | reverse complement strand
TTTTGGCAGTTATTCTCAATTCGGTTAAGTCTTTTTTGAATTCACCTCTTATGTCGTCTTACGTGTCTTTCAATTCTTTTTTGACTTCGGTTTTTAATTCAATTTTTACGTCTTCAAATCCTTCTCTGAATTCAGTTCTTAATTCGGTTTTTACATCTTCAATGCCTTCTCTAAATTCCTCTCTTATTTCGGTTTTTACATTTTCAAAACCTTCTATTGTTTCATTCCTTAGTTCATTTATGTCTTCTTTTGTTTTACCAATCAATGATACTAATGTATCATACTGCTCTTTTGTTTCATCTCTTATATCTTCTTTTGTTTCATTAATCAATGATACTAATATCTCAAATTGTTCATCTCTCATACTTTTCACCTCCTTTCAATGGATATCTCCATATTACCATAACTATAAAACTAAATCAAGCTTTTTCGATAATATATAGATTAATTTTAATCTATATATTCTTCTAAGATATCAAATATATTCTCTGTAAGTTTTGCACCTTGTTTTATTAGTGCATTTGTACCTTTTGAAGTTTTCGATAGTACATTTCCGCGGAACTGCAAACACCTCCTTTCCTTGTTCTAAAGCAATATCTGCTGTAATTAAGCTGCCGCTTCTTTCTCCCGCTTCTGTTACAACTACCCCTTCACTTAACCCACTTATTATTCTATTTCTCCTTGGAAAATTTTGAGGTAATGGTTTTTCATTTACATTGTACTCAGTAATTATTGCTCCTCCATGATTTATTATATTTAAGATAAGCTCTGTATTTTCTCTTGGATAAATATTTCCAAATCCGCTTCCAAGTACTGCAATAGTTTTACCTTTCGCCATAAGTGCCCCTGTATGTGCAGCTGTATCTATTCCTCTTGCTAACCCACTTATTATACAAACCCCTTGTTTGGCAAGTCCATATGCTAGAGACTTTGTTATTTCCTGTCCATATTTGCTTGCATTTCTTGTACCAACAATGGCTATTCCAAAATCGTTTAGTATCTTTTCATTTCCAATTACATATAGCTTTTTTGGTATATCATATATGTTTAAAAGCTTTTTAGGGTAACTTTCAGCTCCAATTTCTATTACTTTCATTTTCTCACCTTCTTTCAAAGTAAAACAAGAGACCTTATACATAAAATGTATAAAATCTCTCTAAACCTTAAAATTATATATCTAACTTAATTTAATACTTTTTGTTTTGCAGCTTTTACAATATTAGTCATAAGCATTGCTACGGTCATTGGCCCTACCCCCCCAGGCACTGGCGTAATGAACGAAGTTTTACTTTTTACATTTTCAAAATCTACATCTCCAAATATTCCCTCATCAGTCCTATTTATTCCTACATCTATTACAACTGCTCCGCTCCTTTATCATATCCTCAGTAACAAAATGCTTTTTACCTATTGCTGCAATTACTATATCCGCCTCTCTTGTAAGTTCTTTTAAGTTCTTTGTTTTTGAGTGACAAATTGTAACTGTTGCATTTCTGTTAAGTAAACTAAGTGACATTGGTTTACCAACAATATTACTTCTTCCTATAACTACTGCATTTTTTCCATCTAAAGGAATATCGTAAGCTTCAAATATCTTCATTATCCCATAAGGCGTGCAAGATACAAATGTGTCTTGATTTAAGCAAAGTTTTCCAACATTATATGGATTAAATCCATCCACATCTTTGCTAGGGTTTATTCTTCTAAATGCCTCATTAATATCTAAATGTGGTGGTATTGGGCTTTGAAGTAAAATTCCAGATATATCTTTTCTTCCATTTAATTCATCTATTATATCTAATAATTCTTCCATAGTAGTCTCTTCACCAAGTAATATTTCTTCATACTCAATTCCAAGTTCTTTGCAAGCTTTATTTTTACTTTTTACATACGTAAGAGAAGCTTTATCATTTCCAATAAGAATTACTGCAAATTTAGGTATTATTCCATCCTTTTTTAGTTCTTCAACTTCTGCTTTTAAATTCTCTCTTACGTTTTGTGCAAGAGCTCGTCCATCTATTATTTCCATTATTACCTCCATTAAGGCGATAAGCCCCATCTTGCGTCGTTGTTACTGCTTCATCCCTTTTCTATTTATCTACATTCTTTATTTATCTAAATTCGAGCTAGAAGTGCTATATGGCTAGGCACGCGAGATAAATGTTCACAGAGGCGTGCTGGTGCACGTTGATGTGAAATTTATCGAGTAGCAACAACGCCAGATAGTGCTTATCGCTCGAATTTTAATATTGGCGTCCCCAATACACCTCATGCTTTGCTTGCCTTCCACAGCACACACAAGTATCCGATAAATGTTCTTCTTCAAAAGGTATACATCTTGAGTGTGCCCCTGTAAGTTCTTTTATCTTCTCCTCACACTCATTATTTCCACACCACATTGCCTTAATATAACCTTGGTTATCATTTATCTTCTTTTCAAATTCTTCTAGTGTATATGCAACTTGTGTCTTTTCTTCTAGTCTTTTCTTACACATATCATACATGTTTTTTTGTATATCTTCTAAACATTTTCTTACTTCGCTTTCTAGATTTACAAGTTCTATTTCTTTCTTCTCTAAAGTATCTCTTCTAACAATTATACATTTTCCATTTTCTATATCTCTTGGTCCTATTTCAATTCTTAATGGAATTCCCTTTAATTCACATTCATTAAACTTAAATCCTGGTGTAACTTGTTCTCTACTGTCAACTTCTACTCTAAATTCTTTTTTCAAAACTTCCTTTAATTCTTCGGCCTTTTCTAAAACGCCTGCTTTATGCATTGCAATTGGTATTATTTTTACTTGAATTGGTGCAACTCTTGGTGGAAGCTTTAACCCTCTTTCATCACCATGTGCCATAATAAGCGCTCCCATTAGTCTTGTACTAATTCCCCAAGATGTTTGATATGCATATTCTTCTTTACCTTCTCTATTTTGGAATTTTACCTCAAAAGGTTTTGTAAAGTTTTGTCCAAAATAATGTGAAGTTCCTGATTGTAATGCCCTTCCATCTCTTGTAAGTGTTTCTATTGTGTATGTATCTTCTGCTCCAGAAAATTTTTCACTTTCAGTTTTCTTACCTTTAAGTACTGGAATTGCAAGCAATTCTTCTACAACTTTTTCATATATTTCAAGCATTTGCATTGTTCTTTCAACAGCTTCTTTTTCTGTTTCATGAATTGTATGTCCTTCTTGCCATAAAAATTCACGAGAACGCAAAAATGGTCTTGTCTCCTTTTCCCATCTTAATACACTACACCATTGATTATATACCATTGGTAAATCTCTCCATGATTTAAGCCATTTTGAGTAAAGTGTTGAAAACATTGTTTCAGATGTAGGTCTTATACATAACTTTTCATCTAATTTTTTCCCTCCTGCTTCTGTAACAAAAGCTACCTCTGGTGCAAATCCTTCTACATGGTCTTTTTCCTTTTGAAGTAAACTTTCTGGTATAAGCATTGGTAAATACACATTTTGTACTCCTGATTCTTTAAATAATTTATCTGCGTAATCTTTTATATTTTCCCATATTGCAAAACCATAAGGTTTAATTGCAATACACCCTTTTGTCTCTGTATAATCTGCTAGCTCTGCTTTTATGACTATATCTGTATACCAATTTGCAAACTCTTCATCTATATTTGCAATATCTTTTACAAATTCTTGTTTATCTGCCATACTATTCTCCTTCCTTCTCTAAAAAATCTATTTGTTCTTCAACTTCGTTTTGTCGTTCTCTATTTAACAACTCAATAACTTTTGGATATATTTCTCCAGTATTTTCTTCCCAATTTTGTACAATTTTAACCGCTTGTTCTCTAGAGTTTGCAAGTGTTTGAATTTCAAATATAATAACATTATTTTCAATAATTTTACATTTTACAATAAACTCTGTTTCACTAAGTGGAATAAATTCTGCTCTAATTGCTGATTCATTTCTAATTTCCCTAAGTTCTCCTTTTAGCTTTGAATCCACTTTTTGTTTAATAATTCCGAGGAAGCATATCAATTGTTAAATTTAACGTACTTCTTCCGATTTTCTGTTATCTCATAAACTGTACCATCATCTTTTTCATAATCTACTATATATTTGTTTTCTTCTAAATCTAATAAAAATTGTTGAAAGTAAAAGTAATTCATATCCTGTATTGATAAAACTAATTTATATAATGCACTATTATTTACTGCTTCTTCTAATAATGATAATATGTATAAAATTAGCACTCTATTTTCTGCTAGTGTTTCGTTATCTGCACCAAGTTTCACAGTTTTTCTCTTTCCTTTCGTAATTAATTAGGATATCCAAGGTTTTTCCATGCATTTTCTGTATATATTTTTCTTTCTGCAGAAAATGGAATAATCACTTCACTTTCCCCTAAACAAAGCTCTTTTTTTATTTCTAAAACGCTTGCATCTACCTTGGTTACTGCAATTTTATCAGCTTTATTTGCAACTATCAAATATGGCTTATTTGTACTCTTTATATATTCATACATCATTTTGTCATTCTCCGTAGGCTTATGCCTTATATCCAAAATTAGTACAATCAAAGAAATATTTTCTCTTGAGAATAAATATTCTTCTATAAATTTGCCTACCTGCTCTTGCTCTTTTTTTGACATTTTACTATACCCGTAACCGGGCAAATCAACAAAATAAAACTTTTCATCTATGTTATAAAAATTTATTTGCCTTGTCTTCCCGTGGCTCACTACTAGTCCTTGCTAAACTTTTCCTATTTATTAGAGTGTTTATAAATGATGATTTTCCGTACATTAGATTTACCAGCAAGTACTATTTCTGGCAAATTATTATTTGGATATTGTTTTTTACTTACTGCTGATATTTCAAATTTTGGATTTTTTACTATCATCTCTTCTCCTTCTGCTCGAATAATAAATAAATCATACTAATTTCCTGCTCGAACAAGAAACAAGTAGTACAATTATTGTTTGAGCCTATCCGAGCTTTTCTAGTCCTCCCATATATGATTGTAACACTTTTGGTATTTTAACTGTTCCATCTGCTTGGTAATTATTTTCTAAGAAAGCAATTAACATACGTGGTGGAGCAACTACTGTATTATTTAAAGTATGTGCAAAATATGTTTCTTTTCCGCTCTTTTTCTTTATTCTAATTCCAAGACGTCTAGCTTGTGCATCTGTAAGGTTTGAGCAGCTTCCAACCTCAAAATACTTTTTCTGTCTTGGGCTCCAAGCCTCAACATCTACGCTTTTTGCTTTTAAGTCTGCTAAATCTCCTGAGCAACACTCAAGTGTACGAACTGGTATATCCAAACTTCTAAATAGCTCTACTGTATATGACCACATTTTATCATACCACTCATAGCTGTCTTCTGGCTCACATACTACTATCATTTCTTGTTTTTCAAATTGGTGTATTCTATATACTCCTCTTTCTTCGATTCCATGAGAACCCTTTTCTTTTCTAAAACATGGTGAATATGATGTCATTGTATATGGCATTTTTTCACTCTCTAAGATTTTCCCTTTAAATTTTCCTATCATTGAATGCTCACTTGTTCCAATTAAATAAAGGTCTTCTCCCTCTATTTTATACATCATAGCATCCATTTCTTCAAAACTCATAACACCAGTTACAACATCTGATCTTATCATAAATGGTGGAATTGCATATGTAAATCCTTTATTTATCATGAAATCTCTTGCATAACTTAAAATTGCAGAATGAAGTCTTGCAATATTTCCTGTAAGATAATAAAATCCATTTCCTGAAACTTCTCTTGCAGAATCTAAATCTATTCCAGAAAATTTTTCCATTATTTCTGCATGATATGGAATTTCATAATCTGGTATTATAGGTTCTCCATATTTTTGCACTTCCACATTTTCACTATCATCTTTTCCAATAGGAACTGTTTCATGTATAATATTAGGAATTTTCATCATAATGTTGTTTACTTCTTCTTTGTATTTCTCTTCTAATTTTTCTATTTCAAGAAGCTCATCATTTATTCTTTTTACATCAGCCTTAATTTTTTCTGCCTCATCTTTTCTTCCATCACGCATTAAACTTCCTATTTGCTCACTTAATTTATTTCTATCTCCCCTTAAAGTATCCCCTTTAAGTGATGTTTCACGTCTTAACTTATCTAATTCTATTACTTTATCTACAAGTTCTAGTTTGTGTTCTTGGAATTTCTTTTTTATATTTTCCTTAACAAGTTCAGGGTTCTCTCTAATTAATTTTATATCTATCATAATTTAATCCCCTTTTTTACTAAAATTTATGGTATAAGCATACCACTTTTTTCTATACTTTGCAATATATAATTTCATTTTTGTTACTAATCACAGCTAAACTCTATCTCTATTATTTTATTTCGTATATCTTCTTGTGATTTCATTATAACCTGAATGTAATTTGCAGTATGCCCTTTATATACATCTCCTTGTCTCTCTTCTACTAAGACTTTAACTTTTTTCCCCACATAACTTTCATTTATCTCTTTTTGTACCTTGTCTGAAAGTTCTAAAAGTATTTTACTTCTCTTTTCTTTTATTTCTGGCAAAACTTGATTTTCAAAATTTGCAGCACGCGTTCCTTGTCTTACAGAATACATAAAAACATGAATTTTATATAACTTAATTTCTTTTAAAGTTTCATAAGTTACAGAAAATTCTTCTTCTGTTTCTCCGAGGAAACCCTACAATAATGTCTGCTGTTAATATTGCATCTTCAAAATTCTCTCTAAGCCTTTTTGCAAGTTCTAATATATCTTCTTTAGTGTATTTTCTATTCATTCTTTTTAAAGTTTCTGTACATCCACTTTGAAGAGATAAATGAAAATGATGACACATCTTTTCTAATTTTTTTAATCTATCTACAAATTCTTCTGTCAAAAGTCTTGGTTCTAATGAGCCTATCCTTATTCTCTCTAAACCTTCTATTTTGTTTATCTCTTCTAGTAAATCTATTAATCTTATATCTCCATCTAAATCTCTACCATAATGCGCAA
>JAAVZQ010000096.1 GCA_022791735.1 Clostridia bacterium | reverse complement strand
ATAAAATGGATAACGCCATTCTTTCCTAGGAAAGAAGATATTAATAGTATACTATTAATATCTATAACGTTAGTCGTACCATTTGTACTTGGATTTGTATATCATCTAGTACCAGAATTATATAGCATATTTTATAATGGCTCAGTAGAAAAAGCACTAGACTATTCGTCATATATTTTAAGTCATAGTTTTAAATTAGAGGGATATATATACATAAATTATTATTCAAGCATAATTTTATTTGTTCCACTAACTGTGTATTATATTTACAAAAGAATAAAAGCAAAAGAGTGGAATAACTTTGAAATACTCCAACTTGCAGGTCTAATAATATTTATGATAATATTATTTATATGTGTAAAACTAGAAAAAGTATCAGAATATTTTTTAATGAAAAATTATTTTATTTTGTGGTTAATGGTTATATATATTAATTTTAAAAGTTTAATAGACATTTTTGATAAGGATAAAATAGTTGCGGGTTTGATTTTAGGAGTTTATGTGTTTATTATAGTGGTTAATTTGATATTTATAAATATGCCACTTAACCATGATAATGTAAATGAAAGCTTATGGAATGTAGCAGAAATTTTTGGTGTAAACAAGACAATGATTTTAGAAAGACCAAAAGATGTCACACCTGAAGAAATAGAAGTTCTAAAATATGCAAAAGATAATTTAGACTTTTTGTATGGAGATATAGAGATTCTAGGAGAAGATGAGCAAACATATTGGGTGTATGTTTTGCTAAGATATGTTAGTTATTATGATGAATTAGACGAGTATGGTTCTTTGTATGGTGGGCAAGAAAAATTGTTTATGAAATACAAAAATGCTATAAACAGAATTGGAAAAGTAGACTATATGATTTATTTTAAAAGATGTGAATTTTATGAAAGAGCAAAAGATAAATTATTTGAAAATGCAGAAGTACTATACGAAAATGATGCAGGTGGAATAGTAAGATATATGAAATAGGATGTGATTATTATGAAATTGTTGTTACATACATGTTGTGCACCATGTAGTGTGTATTGTATAGATAGTTTAAGAGACGAAGGTATAGAGCCAACTGTATATTGGTACAATCCTAATATACACCCATATATGGAGTATAAAGCCAGAAGAGATTGCTTAAAAGAATATGCTCAAATGATAAATGTAAAAGCAATATTTGAAGAGGAATATGGACTAAAAACATTTTGCAAAAATGTTACCCATGATTTAGAAAAGAGATGTGAAAATTACTGTTATAAAGTAAGACTTGAACAAACAGCCAAATATGCAAAAGAAAATGGCTATGATACAATATCTACAACTCTTTTGGTAAGCCCATATCAAAAACATGAAATATTAAAAAGACAAGGAGAAGAAATTGCTCAAAAGTATGGTATAGAATTTTTGTATCGAGATTTTAGAGTAGGATTTAGAGAAGGACAGGCAAAAGCACGCGAAATAGGGCTATATATGCAAAAATACTGCGGATGTGTATTTTCAGAGGAAGACAGATACGCTAAGCAAATACATAAAGATAAATTGACATAACACCAAGAAAAATGGTATAATGTAAGTATCAAATCCGAAAGGGGATATGTAAAAATGACATTAAGAATGCCGGATTACCGGAACCCAGAAGCGGTTCTCATGATCATGACGAGAGATGAGTACCTTAGGTACAAAGAGAAAGAGGAAGAACTTCAGGGAGAGATGAAAGTCCTTGAGGTGGAGGCCACTTTCGAAGGCATGAAAGAAGACCAAGTTACGTTGGCGCTGGCGCCGGCTCCAAGGGATTTCTTTGGAAACGTATTTGTAAGTCTTATTGCAGGCAGACGCAGGTTCATCACCATGAGGGCGGAAGATTTTGCTCAATACCTTGAGGACATCGGCTTTACGGTGGAATTTTCTTAATCTCAGCTAAGACGCACATGTAGTAGAAACATTACATGTGCGTCTTAATTTAATACTTGATAAAATAAAAAAATAGTGTATAATAAATTTAGACTTTAAAATCGGAGAAATAAAATGACAAAAAAATTATTGATAACGGAAAAACCGTCAGTTGCAAGAGAATTTGCAAAAGTACTAAAAATAAATGGAGAAAATAGAAATGGATATTTAGAATCCGAAGATTGGATAATAACTTGGTGTGTAGGACACCTAGTTACGATGTCATATCCCGAAAAATATGATGAAAATCTAAAATTTTGGAGACTTGACACACTTCCATTTTTACCAAAAGAATACAAATACGAAACAATTCCAAATACAGAAAGACAATTTAACATAGTAAAAGATTTATTACTTAGAGAAGATGTAGATACAATATATGTATCTACTGACTCTGGGCGCGAGGGAGAATACATATATAGATTAGTAGAGCAAGAAACAGGTGTTACAGGAAAATTAAGAAAGAGAGTATGGATAGATTCGCAAACAGAAGAGGAAATAAAAAGAGGTATAGATGAAGCAAAAGATTTAGCAGAATATGATAGCCTTGCAGATTCGGCATATTTAAGAGCGAAAGAGGATTATTTAATTGGAATAAATTTTTCAAGACTTTTATCTATAATATATGGCAGAAGAGTTGCAAAACAAATAAATGAGGAAAAGATTACAGTATCAGTTGGTAGAGTTATGACATGTGTACTAGGTATGGTAGTTTCAAGGGAAAGAGAAATACGAAACTTTGTAAAAATACCATATTATAAAGTAATTCGGTGAATTTGGAGAAGATAAAACTTTTAAGGCAGAATGGAAGGTTACAGAAAAATCTAAAATGTTTGAATCTCCAAAACTATATAATGATAGTGGCTTCAAAAAAGAAGTAGATGCCAAAGAGTTCATAACAGGATTTAATGGGAAAACTGCAAAAATAGTAGAGGTAAAAAAATCTAAAACAAAAGAAAATGCACCACTTTTATTTAATCTAGCAGAAATACAAAATGAGTGTACAAAAAGGTTTAAAATCAAGCCTGATGAAACACTTGCAATAATTCAGGAATTATATGAGAAAAAGCTTGTTACATATCCTAGAACAGATGCGAGGGTTTTGTCGACAGCAGTTGCAAAAGTGATTAGTAAGAACTTAAATGGGCTTGCAAAAGGTTTCAAAGATGAAGAAATAAGTGGATATATAAAAAAGATGATAGATGAAAAATATTCTACAAACCTTTTAAAAACTAAATATGTAAATGATAGCAAAATAACAGACCACTATGCAATAATTCCAACAGGAGAAGGATTTGGAAATTATGATAAATTGCAAGAACTACAAAAAAATGTATATAAATTAATAGTTAAGAGATTTCTTGCCATTTTCTATCCACCAGCTGAATTTAATAAGATATCAGTTAAAGTGCGGAATAGAGAACGAGGAATTAAACACAAGCGGGAAAATTTGTGTAAAAAAGGGCTATTTAGAAATTGCAAAACCAAAGCAAGAACCTAAAAAAGAAGATGAAAAAGATGAGGCAGAAGATAATGGAGATCTAGAAGTTTTAGGTTCTCTAAAAAAAGGGCAAGAAATAAATATTAAAAACTTTGAAATTAAAACTTCGGAGACTACTCCACCAACTAGATATAATTCAGGGACTATTATTCTTGCAATGGAAAATGCAGGAAAGCTGATTGAAGATGAAGAACTAAGAGAACAGATAAAAGGTGCAGGAATTGGAACAAGTGCAACAAGAGGAGAAATAATCAAAAAACTTGAAAAAATCAATTATATAGGAATAAATGCAAAAACACAGGTAGTAACTCCAACAGAAAAAGGGGAGCTTATTTATGATGTGGTAAGAAATTCAATGCCAGATATGTTAAATCCGAAGCTTACAGCTAGTTGGGAAAAAGGGCTTGAAATGGTTGCAAAAAAAGAAATAAATAGTGAAGAATTTATGCAAAAATTGGAAAATTATATAAAATCTAAGATAAATAAATTAGTAATTTAAGTTACAATTTCTAGCTTAAAATATAGTCTGTCTTGCCGTGGATAGTTATTAATAATTTAGTTACAATTCACAGCTTTATAGTTTCACCTGTCCTGCCACGGGAAGATATATATGATTTTCTTCGAACACCTTGGTGTCGTAACCTCTAAATGTGCGTGACGGCGTAGCTTAATATGTCGGTTACTCCATTTCGCACTCGCAAAGCTCGTTTGGTCGCTTACGCGGTGTTTCTTAAAAATCATATATATCTCCCCTGCGCGGACATCTAATTATATTAGCTGTGAATTGTAACAATAATTTAACTGTCCGCTTGACAAATTTTTGAAAAACACTTGACAGTTGACAATAATATGATAAAATATTATAGTAAGTTAAAATATATTCTAAAATAATTAGTTATATATATTATATTACGAACATTGAAAATTAAATAGGAAAGAGGTAATTTTATGGAAAATACTATCATAATAATTATTGCCACTGTCCTAATCTCAGGAATAATATTTGTTCCAATCGGTATAATAATTAGAAAAAAAATTGCAGAATCAAAAATTTCAGGAGCAGAAAATGAAGCAAAGAGATTGATTGAACTAGCAGGAAAAGAAGCGGAGAATATAAAGAAAGAAGAAGTATTCAAAGCAAAAGAAGAAATTATGCAAGAGAGAAATGAAGCGGAAAAAGAGATTAGAGAAAGGCGTGGCGAAGTACAAGCGCAAGAGAGAAGATTAATACAAAGAGAAGAAAATCTAGAAAAAAGAGCAACAAATTTTGAAAACAAAGAAAAAGATTTAGAAAGAAAAAATCAAGAAATTGAAAGAAAGAAAAACGAAATCCAAGAAACTTTAGATAAAGAACTACAAGAATTACAAAGAATTTCTGGACTAACTACAGAAGATGCCAAAACAATGCTTTTAGATCAATTACAAAAACAAATAACAGCAGAACAAGCAGCTATAATAAAGGATTTGGAAGCTAAGACTAAAGAAGAAGCAACAAAAAATGCCAGAGAAATCCTTACATACACTATACAAAAATGTGCAGCAGACCATACATCAGAAACTACTGTATCAATAGTTGCACTCCCAAGTGATGATATGAAGGGTAGAATAATAGGTAGAGAAGGAAGAAACATAAAAGCATTAGAAACACTTACTGGAATAGATTTAATTATTGATGATACACCAGAAGCTGTAGTTCTATCAGGATTTGATCCATTAAGAAGAGAAGTTGCGAAAATAGCACTAGAAAAATTAATAGAAGACCGGAAGAATTCACCCAGCAAAAATAGAGGAAATGGTGGAAAAAGCAAAAGAAGAAGTTGCAGAAACTATCAAATCAGAAGGTGAAAGAGCAACACTTGAAACTGGTGTCATAGGATTAAATCCAGAGTTAATCAAGTTAATTGGTAAACTAAAATATAGGACAAGCTATGGACAAAATGTATTGAATCACTCAATAGAAGTATCGAACTTAGCAAGAATTATGGCAGAAGAACTAGGGCTAGATAGTAAAAGAGCAGCACGTGCTGGACTTTTACATGATATAGGAAAAGCATTAGACCACGACATGGAAGGAACACATGTAGAAATAGGTGTGGAGATACTTAAAAAGTTCAAGGAAAATCCACTAGTTATAAATGCGGTAGAAGCACATCATGAAGATGTAGAGGCACAAACACTAGAAGCTGTTTTGATACAAGCAGCAGACAGTATATCTGCATCTCGTCCAGGTGCTAGACGTGAGACACTAGAAGCATATATCAAAAGATTAGAGAAGCTAGAGGAAATTGCAGATTCATTTGATGGAGTTGACAAATCTTATGCGATACAAGCAGGCCGTGAGGTTAGAATAATAGTAAAACCTGAAAAAGTAACAGAAGCAGAAATGACAATCATGGCAAGAGATATTGCAAAGAAAGTAGAAGACGAAATGGAATATCCAGGACAAATCAAAGTAAATGTAATAAGAGAGGCAAGAGCGATAGAATACGCAAAGTAGTATGAAGTTTAAAGAGACAGTTCTAAAAATTCATTTTTTAGAACTGTCTCTATTTTTCTTGCTAAAATCCTAAAAATATAGTATGATAGTACATGTGAAAGGAAAGTGATTAAATGAATATTTTAGTAATAGGTGATTTAGTTGGAGATAGTGGACTAAAAAAGCTATCACAAGAAATAGAGAAGATAAAGAAAGAAAATAATATAGATTTTACTATAGTAAATGGAGAAAATGTAGCAGATGGGATGGGCATTATAAAAAAACAATTTGATGAGATTATAAAGAGTGGGGCAGATGTTGTGACAATGGGAAATCACACTTGGGGTAAAAAAGATATATTTACATTTATAGATGATCCAAAATTAATAAGACCTGCTAATTATCCGGTAGGAGTATGTGGAAAAGGATATAATATATATAATTGTAAAGATAGAAAAGTAGCAGTAATAAATCTAATTGGTAGAACAGATATGAATGTTCTAACAGAAAATCCATTTTTGACTTGTAAAAAAATAATAAAATCAGTAAAGGAAAAAGGAGCGGATATAATCATAGTTGATTTCCATGCAGAAGCCACAGCAGAAAAAATTGCAATGGGCTACTATTTAGACGGAGATGTGACTGCAATTTATGGAACACATACACATGTACAAACAGCAGATGAAAAAATATTAGAAAAAGGGACAGGATATATTACAGATGTAGGAATGACAGGACCTAAAAATTCAGTAATAGGAATGGAAATAGAGGCTTCGCTTAAAAGGTTTGTTACAACTCTTCCAGAAAAGTATAGAGTTGCAAAAGGTGAATGTATTTTAAATGGATGTATATTTGAAATAAATGATGAAAATTGTAAAGTAAATGCTATAAAAAGGATTAACTTGTAAAAACAAGTCGAAATTTAACAAAAACCGCGATTGAAATTTCCAGAAATTTCCAAAAAGTACTAGACATTGCTTCCAAAATATAATATAAATATAAATGTTCAAATGAAACAAAAAAATAAATTATGGGAGGCACAAACAATGGAAGTTTTAAAAATTTCATCAAAATCAAATCCAAATTCAGTTGCAGGAGCAATAGCTGGATTGGTAAAGGAAAATGACAGAGCGGAGATGCAAGCAATTGGAGCAGGGGCATTAAATCAAGCAATTAAGGCAGTGGCGATAGCAAGAGGATTTGTAGCACCATCAGGAGTAGACTTAGTATGTGTACCAGCTTTTGCAGAAGTTGAAGTCGAAGGTGAAGATAGGACTGGTATCAAGATTCTTGTTGAAAGCAGAGCATAATCAAACAGATAAAAAGAACTATCTTGCGTTGTTGCTGTTCAGCAATATAGTACTTTTTATTCGTTTGCAACATTAGTAAGCGAGTATTTGCAAAATTTACATAATTGATGTATAATATAATTAGCTTTACTTAAATAGTAAAGACTAATTTAATAAGGGGAATCTTGTATGATTGGCAAAATTATCAAGGTAGAAGAGACCAAAGGCTTGTGGTGGAGCGTTGAGACACAGCTCTATGACAATGGGCAAGTGGGTTTGGGCTACCGGTTCGAAATCCGCTTTACCTTAGAGGAAATGGAGCGGATCGTCAAGGCTCTGGGTGTCGATAAACCCGAGCAGATTGTCGATGCAGACCTCTACATCCAGGACTGCGGGCAGCAGCTTCCTATCGTCTCCGTGCTAGCTGACTTAGGCATTAAGGAAGCGATGACGGAAATGGACGGAGTGGATGGCACACAGTCCGCGGGCGATACCACTGGCGATATCAGCCAGGTCGCTGTTTCTGGCGATAAGTGTGAGATAGAAATCTACAACGAGGTAGATGACCAATGGGCCTATGGAGTATGCGACATCCAAAACATCAGCCGTATTGAGCGTCTGGTCGGCGGAGAAAACCATTCGGCTTTGATTGGCTATAAAGTCGTCTACTTTGCCAAAACCAAAAAGGCCTACGTCGCAATCCAAATCAAGTAAATCCCCGCAAAAACCGAGGGTGGCAGAGTTTCTGCCCCCCTCATTTAAATAGAAAAATATTCTTGATTTTTACATGAAAATGTGATATAAAATAGATGTATTTAATAATAAATACGGTATATAGGAGGTTAGGTTATGGAATTAAAAGGTTCAAAAACAGAGAAAAATTTATGGGAAGCATTTGCAGGAGAGTCACAAGCTAGAAATAAATATACATATTATGCAAGTAAAGCAAAAAAAGATGGATATGAGCAAATTGCTGCAATATTTGAAGAGACAGCACAAAATGAAAAAGAACATGCAAAAATATGGTTTAAATTATTAAATGGTGGAGAAATTCCTTCAACAGTAGATAATTTACAAGCAGCAGCAGGAGGAGAAAATTATGAATGGACAGATATGTATGCTAGAATGGCAAAAGAAGCAAAGGAAGAAGGATTTAACGAAATAGCATTTCTTTTTGAAGAAGTTGGCAAAATAGAAAAAGAACATGAAGAAAGATATTTAAAATTACTTGCTAATGTAAAAGACGGATTAGTATTTTCTAAAGATGGAGACAGAATTTGGAAATGCAGAAATTGCGGTCATATTGTAGTTGGAAAACAAGCACCAGAGATATGCCCAGTATGTGCACACCCAAAAGCATATTTTGAAATTAAAGCAGAAAATTATTAATAAAGGAGAATATGTATGAATAAATATAAATGCAATGTATGTGGATACATATATGATGAAGAAAAAGAAGGAGTAAAATTTGAAGATTTACCAGAAGATTGGGTATGCCCTTTATGTGGTGTACCAAAGTCAATGTTTGAGAAAGTAGATTAAAACCAAAGGAGAATTGCACTTGCAATTCTCCTTTAGTTTTGTTTAACGAAGCGACGGTTCGTTCGACTGGACGATATACCACATGCCACCGGCTTTGGTTGTGGTTACGCCAGAGAGGTGGCTGTAACATCCGACCATAGAATACGCTTCATCTTTGGTATTGAAGGGAATGGGGCACAAAAGGGTGAAAAGGTTTTCATTAATGTTGGGCATGTCATTTCCTCCTAAATATTATTTCTGATACATCAGAAATTAAATTCTACAGAATCACGCTTGGCAATTCTAATATAATTATAACATATTTTATTAGATTTTTCAAATTTATGTCGAAGTGCATTGCTATTCACAGCCTAAAATATCGTTAGTTCGTGTTAGCTGTAATTTGTAACATTGTATAGACTTAAGAAAAAATTAAGCATGTAATGCTTGTTTATGAAAAAAAGATGTGATATAATTTTTTTGTAAATAGAAAAAAGGAGTGCAAATGGAAACAAAAAGGGTAGATAAAATAAACTATTATTTGTCAATAGCAGAAGCAGTAGCAAGTCGTGGAACATGCCTTAGAAAGAACTATGGCTGTATAATTGTAAAAAATGATGAAATAATTGCGACAGGTTATACAGGTGCACCCAGAGGACGTAAAAACTGTATAGATTTAGGGTATTGTACTAAAAAGAAAATATTGCCAGACATAAGGCATGGTGGATATGATGCATGTAGGTCAGTACATGCAGAGCAAAATGCCATAATAAGTGCATCAAGAAAAGATATGATAGATCGGAAGTCTATATTTAGTAGGAATAAGAAAAGATACTGGTGAATATGAAAAAGAAGCAAATTCATGCCAGCTTTGCAAAAAGATGATAATAAATGCAGGAATAAAAGAGATAATTATAAAAGCAGAAAATGATAATGGATATGAAATAATAAATGTACAAGAGTGGATAGAGAAGGATGATTTATTAGAGGGTAAGACTACATACTAAGAAAGGAATGAAAAATAATGGCAAAACCAGTAGTTGCAATAGTTGGAAGACCGAATGTACGGCAAATCAACATTTTTTAATTATATAATTGGTCAAAAGTTATCTATTGTAGAAGATAAACCAGGCGTGACTAGAGATAGAGTATATGCAGATGCAGAGTGGAGAGGAATACAATTTACTCTAATAGATACAGCAGGGATAGAACCAAAATCGGAAGACAGAATAGTAAGTTCTATGCGCGAACAAGTAGAAATTGCAATAGATATTGCAGATGTAATAGTGTTTATAACTGATATAAAGCAAGGAATAACAGAACCAGATAAAGATGTGGCATTACTTCTAAAAAAGACTAAAAAGCCAGTAGTTTTAGTATGTAATAAGTCAGATAATTTTGGAAAAGAAAATAATGAGATATATGAATTTTATAATTTAGGTATAGGTGAGCCTTTTGCAGTGTCTTCTGTAAATGCTTCAGGAATTGGTGATGTACTAGATGAGATATACAATCATTTCCCAAAAGAAAAAGAGGAAAGTGACGAGGGAGAAGCTATAAAGGTTGCATTAATTCGGAAAACCAAATGTACGGAAAGTCTTCACTTATAAATAAAATACTTCGGAGAAAATAGAGTAATAGTAAGTGATGTAGCAGGAACAACTAGAGATGCGATAGATACTCCTTATGAAAATGATGATGGCAAGTATGTATTTATAGATACAGCTGGGTTAAGAAGGAAAAACAAAATAAAAGATAATATAGAGAGATATAGTATTATAAGAACAGGACTTGCAATAGAAAGAGCAGATGTGTGTTTACTTTTAATAGATGCAAAAGAAGGTGTTACAGAACAAGACACAAAGGTTGCAGGTGAAGCACACGAAGCAGGAAAAGGGATAATTATAGTAGTCAATAAATGGGATGAAATAGAAAAAGATGACCACACAATGGAAAAGTTTAAAAAAGACGTATACAACAAATTATCTTATATAAGTTATGCACCAATTGTTTTTATATCGGCATTAACAGGACAAAGAGTGAATAAACTATTTGGTATAATAAATGAAGTAGCAGAAAACAATTCAAAAAGAGTTTCAACAGGAATGCTAAATCAAGTTATTGATGAGGCGATAGCAATTGTACAGCCACCAACAGATAAAGGAAAAAGACTTAAAATATTATATGTTACACAAGCATCTACAAAACCGCCAACCTTTATAATATTTGTAAATAACAAAGATATTTTTCATTTCTCATATGAAAGATATCTAGTAAACCATATTAGAAAAGAGTTTGGAATGACAGGAACGCCGATTAGGGTGATTGTACGAGAAAAGGCAGAAAAGTAATAAATAAATAATAAAAAAGATTTGCTTTAGAATTGTTTTTTGGCAAGGCAGACGAGGTTCAAATCAATGAGGCGTACGAGTGTACGTTGATTTGATTTCAAACGAAGACTAACACAGCCAAAGGGCAATTATAGAGCAAAGATAAGGAGGTAAAAAATATGTTAGCAATAATAGTAGTAGCAGTAATTTCATATCTTATAGGAAGTATTAATTTTTCAGTACTTATTAGTAAAAGAGTTGCAGGATTTGATGTAAGGCAAAAAGGAAGCGGAAATGCAGGAACAACAAATATGCTTAGAAGTGTGGGCAAAGGAGCGGCAGCTATAACACTTGTATGTGACATATTAAAAGGAGTAGTAGCAGTTATTATTGCATTTTTAATAGGATTAATTGCAAAGAATGAAGCAGCTTTGCTTGTGCAAATAGCAGGTATAGCGGTTGTAATTGGTCATACTTTTCCAGTATTTTTTGAATTTAAAGGTGGAAAAGGTGTTGCGACAGCACTTGGAGTGCTAATTTGTATAAATTGGAAGGTAGGACTTATTTGTTTAATATTTGCAATAATTATGATGGCTGTAACAAGAATGGTATCAGTAGGTTCTTGTACAGCAGCAGTGCTTTATCCAATTCTTACATTATTTGGAGTTCAAAAAGACTTCTTTATTGTAAAAGAAGGAAGCTATTTAATTTTTAGTCTACTTCTTGCACTTTTGATTATATTTAATCATAGGGAAAATATTAAGCGTATTTTAGCTGGAAAAGAAAATAAGTTAAGTTTTAAGAAATAATTTAGAGATTTAAAATATTATGATGTCCTGCCAAGGAGGCAAAAGTTGTATTTTTTCTCTCAGGCTTTCCCACCGACGCTGTAACAGTGCTATCGCACTTAACAGCCTTCGGCGGTCCACACCCCACCTTCGGTGAAAAAATAAACTTTTCCTCCTGTCGCGGACTTTAAGATTTCTTATCTCTAAATTATTTAAAATAGAACATAGGAAGGAAATTAATATAATGAAAAATATCTGCATAATAGGAAGCGGAAGTTGGGGCTCAGCCTTAGCAATTACACTTGGAATAGAAGGACACAATATAAAAATGTGGTCATTTTCAGAAGATGAAAAAGATTTAATAAATAAAGAACATAAATGCAAATTTTTGCCAAATGCAGTAATGCCAAACAATGTCTATTGTACAACATCTTTTGAAGAAGCAATAGAAGGTACAGATATAATTTTGCATGTAACTCCATCAAAATTTGCAAGGGATACTGTGAAACAATATAAAGAGTATGTAAAAGAACAGCCAATTGTGGTTTGTTCGAAGGGGTTTGAGAAAGAAAGTTTAAAGACTTTAGATGAAGTAGTAAAAGAAGAAGTGCCTAATTCAGAAATAGCGGTTCTTTCAGGACCAAGTCATGCGGAAGAAGTTTCAATAGATATTCCTACAGCTTTGGTTGTAGCAGCAAAAGATGAAGCTTTAAGAGATATGATACAAGCAGAATTTATGAATGAAAATTTAAGAATATATACATCAGAAGATGTAAAAGGAGTAGAGCTTCGGTGGAGCATTAAAAAACATTATCGCATTTTGTGCGGGTGTTGCAGCAGGAATTGGACTTGGAGATAATAGTTTTGCGGCATTGATTACAAGAGGATTAAAAGAAATATCAGAACTTCGGAGAAGCACTTGGTGGAAAAAAAGAAACATTTTATGGACTTACAGGACTTCGGAGATTTGATTGTTACATGTTTAAGTGAACATAGTAGAAATAGAAAAGCTGGATTTCTATTAGGTCAAGGAAAAAATATTGAAGAAGTTAGAAAAGAAGTTGGCATGGTAATCGAAAGTATAGATAATATCGAAGTTGCTTATGAACTTGGAAAAATGAAAAATATAGAAATGCCAATTCTAAATACAGTTTATGACATTTTATATAAAGATTTGTCACCACAAGAAGGTGTTTCAAGGCTTATGCAAAGACAAAAAAAATCAGAATAAATATATTAATAAGGGTATCTTTCATAAAGATACCTTATTATTGTATCTGCATTGCTTTCTGTAACATTGATAAAAGCACCTTCGTCTAGACTAATCCACATATTAACTTTAAAATCATCTTTATTATCAACATAAATTCCAATTATATCTGCCATATCAACGGGATTTTCAAAAAATTTTTCCCATTTTAGGTCGTTTTCTAGAGTAATTTTTTTCTCATAAAAATCATATAAAAATCTTCCAATTTCACCAGATTTTTCACTATACAAATTAACAATTGACATATCAAATACTCCTTTTTTTAAATTCAACAAAGATATTTTATGTCAAACAATAAAAAGAATACAGAGAATATTTGGTGCTTTTTTTGACATAATAACATATAAGAAGGAGAAAAACTATGAAAAATAAATTTCTAGGTTGGATTGTAAAATTTTTGATAATTTTAGGAATTATAGGAATAGCAATCTTTGCAGGTAAATTATCAGCAAAAGCAAAGGAAGATGGAGGAAGGCATAAAGAAAAGATAGAAAAAGAGATAGATTATCTAGATGCACATATAACATCGCTTGCAAATAAATTAAATGGAATAATACTAGAAAGTTATAAAGTATCGATAAGTAAGATAAGAGAAGAAAATGCAACAGAAAAATCAGGAGCAAATTCGAGTGATAAAAAGTCAGGCGAAAAAAGTGAAACAAAAGGTGAAGAAAGTGAGACAAGTGGGGAACAAACGAAGCTTACTAAAATGGAGCAAGAATTAGTTGGAAAAGAAGAAGATGGAGAGATAGATTGGAACTGGATGGAAGGAAAAACAGAAACTTTATATTCAGCATGGAGTACAATAGTATTAGATCTTTATGATATCGATGTGGAATCAAGCAAAATTCTAGAATTTAGTAATCTTTTAGACAAAACAGTTATTGATATAAAAAATAAAGATGAAAAAAGTGTAGCGCAAACTTATGCAGGACTTTACAGTTTAGTAGTTGATTTTTCTAAGAAGACAGAGATGGGGAAAGAGAAAAAGGCAGCAATAGAAATAAAGGGAGATATAATTAAAGCATATGCACATGTAAGTAGTGAAGATTGGGATAGTGTGCAAGCAGAAATTGCATCGGCTGAGAAAAAGGCTACAAATCTTGTAAATGAAGTAAATAAAGAGGATAAGCCTAAAAAGTATAATATAAATAAAATGTATATATTATTAGAAGAATTAAAAAATTCTCTAGACACAAAGGAAAAGAGAATTTTCTATATAAAATATAAAAATCTAATAGAAGAAATAAATACGATTATTTAACAAATTTATATTTAAAACCACATTTCTTTTTTAGAAACGAAGAAAAATCTTCTGCTTTTCCTAGAGAAAATGCGGATTTTGAAACTAAAAACGCATTTTCTTTATTTACATAGAGATAGAAATATGTTTCTGTTTCAAAAGCTTTATAAAGTAAAGAGTATTTATAATCGAATTTTCCTCTTTCGTTTTTGGCTTCAAAAGTTTTATCATAAAAATAAAAGGTATTTATATTGTTTGTGGTTAATTTATCACTTTTTAGTTCTTTATCTACAAGCATTCTAGGACGAAGAATACGGTAAGCAATAAATACGATTAGTGCAATTGTGAATAGTACACCTTGAGTTCTTGAATTAGAACCAAAGCATAGTATTATGCAAAGCAAAAACATGAAACTCCAAAATACAGTGTATGCTAGATATGATAGATGAAAAGTCTTTTGGTGAAAATTTAAGAATTCTGCATAAGACTCGGGTGTGTTTTTGGTTTTATTTTTAAATAAGATTTCTGGTTTATTTTCCATTTATTTTCTCCTAATATTAATAGTGATTACAAGAATAGTATTGCAATTTATTATAATAATATTTTAGCATAATCAGTAACATTTTTGCAAGTGGAATACAAAAACTCATAAAATTAAAAAAATAGGTAATACTAGGATAAATGATAAGTGAAAACAATTTTAAGTAACGTTTGTCCTGCCACGGGTAGTTATTAATAATTCCAAGAAAACCTCACCACTATAAGAAAATGTAATGAGCAAAGCTCAAACATTTTCTAAAGTGTAGGAGTATTCTGGATAATTATTAATAGAACCACCCTGCGCGGACTTCGGATTTGTACATATTTGTTAATACATACACAATAAATCATGTGTATTTTAACAAATCGATTAAAAATTTATTGACAAGCATTCGGATGAATGCTAAAATTAGAATATCAAAACACTATGTTTTAACATGGCGCTTGGTATAACACTTCGTAGGATAAAACCCAATGCATATAGGTAACGCAACTGTAACCGATTACTTCAAAGGAGAGACAGTAAAAAATAAAGAAAAGAGGAGAGAAAAACTAATGAGAATGAGACAAGAGAAGCGGTATTACACTAGTAGCGTTAATAATAACAATAATTGTACTAGTGATACTAGCAGCAGTAACAATAAATGCAGCATTTAATAGTGGAATAATAGATACAGCAGTAAATGGAGCAGTAAATTATGCAGATGCACAAAACAAAGAACAAATAGCATTTAATGATTTGGACGGAAGTATACAAGAAATAGTAAAAAGAATAGAGGAATATGATATAGGAGGGAATAGTACCCCAAGACCAACAGCAACACCAGATACACCAACACAAGATGGAAGTTATGATGAAGCAAAAGGGGTAAACACACCAAAAGT